>NZ_JAFFZF010000019.1:0-96192 GCF_016924115.1 Gordonia sp. BP-119 | reverse complement strand
CCCTTCCCCACGTGCGGGCGAAGCCTCCCCCTGCTCCCTGAGGAGCGAGCTTGCGAGCGTCACGAAGGGTCGTCCGCAAGTCGTCTCGCCAAAGACCCTTCGTGACGCGCCCTCCGCAAGCTCCGGACGCTCCTCAGGGAGCGGTGGGGACGCGTCCCTCAGAGAACGAGCGTGACAGTGATGGCGACCGCGCAGGCCAGGCCGATGACGATGAGCGCCACCACATCTGCGCGCCCGGGGCCGGCCTGATGGGCGGTCAGGCGGCCGGTGCCGCCCCGGGCGGTGATCGCCTCGGACATCTCGGCGCTGCGTCGGAGCGCCGACGACATCGCCGCGGTGATCAGATCCATGATCCCCATCTCTGCCGACGGATGGTCGCTGCGGCCCTTGGCCGTCGGCCGGAGGCGATGCGCCGCACGCAGCATCCGCAACTCCTCGATGAGCAGCGGAAGACCCCTGAGACACAACGCGATCGCGACCGCCCACTCGTCGACGGGCAGCCGGAGCCACCGCAGCGGGCGCATCAGCCGCGCCAGCGCCGGCGCCACGTCGGCCATGGGAGTGGTCCAGATGACGAGGATCGAACTGGCGACGAGGACGAGTGCCAAGGTGATCGCGCGTAGGAAGACCAGGGCGCCGGGGATGCCGGCGAACGACACGTTGAACGCGACACCGATGCCGATCAGACCCCAGAACCACCACGGCGGACGAGGTATGGCGCCCAACGGGATTCCCGCGACGAGGGCAGTGATCACCACCACCGCGGCGACCATGCCCAGCGCCGGCCACGACGGCAGCACCCAGGTCATGATCCCGAGGATCAGCACGATCACGAGTTTGGTCCCCGCCCACAGCCGGTGCACGAACGAGTCGCCGGGCACCTGCCGCAGCGGGACGGTACGCATCGTCATCGGGTTCCTCCGTCCCAGCCGGGTGCCTGGTCGATCATCTGATGCGAATCGGGCAGGAGACGCCCGTCGACCAGCCGGACCCGTCGGGTACACACCGACTCCAACGACTCGAAGTCGTGCGAGATGATCACGATGGTCATCCCGTCGGCGCGGAGCCGGGCCAGCAGTGCGACGATCTCCTCGCGTGCCGGCGGATCGAGACCGGCCAGCGGCTCGTCCAGGACCAGCAGGTCGGGATGACGCGCGATGAGACCGGCCAGCACGACACGCCGCATCTGTCCGCCCGACAGCGCGTCGACCTTGGTGACCGCCATCCGGCGCGGCAACCCGACGAGTTCGAGGACCCGGGCGACCTCGGCGGTGCCCACCTTCTCCCCACCGGCCGCCATGATCTCGTCGGCGACGGTGACCTTCTGCAGTTGCAGACGCGCGTGCTGGAATCCGAGTCCGACCGCGCCGACCCGCTCCGTCATCGGCGTTCCGGCGTCGAAACCCGCTCCGGGAGTGATCTTCTCGTGGATGTCCAGCAGACGGCAGGTACCGGTCCCGGGCAGAAGCAGGCCGGCCATGATCCACGCGAGTGTCGTCTTGCCCGATCCGTTGCCGCCGACGACGAGGAGTCCCTCGCCGCGGTAGACCGTCAGCGAGATGTCCTGCAGGGCAACGACCTCCCACGGTGAGCCCGGCAGGTGCGCGTAACCCACCTGGTCGAGCACGAGGAGCGGCCCGCCGATCCGCGAGGTCGGTGCGGGCGGGGGCGACGGGCGCGGGTTCGGCGCGCCCAGGTCGGCGTCGGGACCCGGCATCCAGTCGGGCGCGTGCGGCACGAGGCGTCCCCCGGCCAGGTGGATCACCCGATCGGCCGCCGCCGCCTCGCTGCCGCGGTGCGTCACCAGGACGACGGCGATCCCCCGGCGTGCCGGGAGGCCCGCCAGCAGCGCCAGCAATTGTCCCCGGCCTTCCGGGTCGACCATCGACGTCACCTCGTCGGCGATGAGGAGCTGCGGATCCCGGGCGAGCGCCGCGGCGATTGCCAGCCGCTGTTGCTGACCGCCGGACAGGTCCGTGGTCTCCCGGTCACCGAGTCCGGCGAGACCGACCTCGTCGAGCAGTGCTTCGACATCGACGTCGACGCCGGGCGGCAGACCCCAGACGACGTCGTCGGCAACGCGGGAACCCAGCATCTGTATCTCTGGACGCTGCAGGACGAGCGCGGTCCCGCCGTGCGCGCCCAGACCGGGCAGGCCCGGCCGGTGGACCACGCCGGTGGACGGGTCACGCCCGGCCAGGATCTTTGCCAGCGTCGACTTCCCGGAACCGTTGGCGCCGACGACGGCGACGAACTCACCGGGATCGATCCGCAGGTCGATGTCGTGCAGCACCGGGCGGGCTTCGGGCGCATACGCGAACCCGACGCGTTCGAAGACCAGCGGAAGCGGCGCGATGCCCGGATCGTGGGCCGCGGCGACCACCGCGGCCGGGGCGAACCCCGACGGGACGGCGTCGAGCGTGTCCTCGCTCGGCACGTCCCGCAGCCTGCTGATCACGGAACCGAGGATCCACCACGCGACGAGCAGCGAGATCGCGGTGCCGAGGGTTCCCGACACCCAGACCCACACCCACCAGTCGTCGGCGATGCTCCGGCTCATGGCGTCGAGCCCATCGGCGACGCCGCCGGTCGGTCCCCATCCGTGCAGCCACTTCGCGACGCCGTGGATGGAGTTGGTCATCGCCTCGATCGTCAGCTCACGCAGCGGCACCAGGATCAGGAGGATCAGCACGGAGATCCCACCGAGCACCGGCGAGGCGACGAGCGTGGCGACACCGAGCACACCGATCCCCCGGCCCCGCCGCTTGATGTCGCCGACCAGGCCGCCGACCAGCGCGGACCCGAGGACGGTTGCCATCGCGCCGGTGCCCGCCATCGCGAACGCCACCGCGGTGGTGGCGACCGTGGCGGTGACCAGGGCCCGCGGCCGCGTACGCGCCGCGATGAGTGCGAGCGGCACCGGGCCGAGCAGTCCGGCGGCCTGGGCCAGTGGGATGACCGACGCGATGACCACCGCCGCGACGGTCAGTCCGCCGAAGATCGCGACGGACGCGAACTCCATGGGTCGCAGCGGGGGCGAGTTCTTCACCGGTCCAGTGTGCCTGGTGTCGTCGCCCCCACCGGCGGGGACAGTGCTCCGCGACCACCGCTGTCGTTCGTTCGCATGTTAAAGATCCATCACAACACGGTGATTCGAGTTGTCGACGCCTCGTCACCGGTGGAAGGTCTTCTCACCAGGGTCGGCCGTCGGTCCCCAGTCCGTGGATCACCCCGAGGTCGTGCCCGGGTCGGAGGAGGACATGATGCAATCGATTCCGATCGGCCTCACACCGTTCCAGCACGAGGGCACGCTGAACGGCATTCTCATCTCGGGCCGCTGGCCGGAGTCGACGCTCGAGTGGACGCAGACGCTGGTGGCCTCGGTCCGGATCGCCTGCCGGCCGGGTTTCCTGCCCACGACGACGATCTTCGGCGTGGTCGAGCAGCGTCCGGAGCAGGGTGAGGCGGACACCGTCGGGATGATGGTCGCGATCGGCAATGTCGTCGACGACAGCTTCGTCGAGGCGGGCCGCTTCCTGAACAATCCGCCGGCGCTGGTCATGCTGCATCCCCCGTCGCAGACGCGCCCGTCCCTGCCCGAGTGTTCCCAGGTCGCCTCCGGCTGCGTGCTGCTACCCGGACTCCCCGAACTCGGGCTCGAACACCGGGCGGGATGGGCCGAGGCGGAGGCCGACGGCACGGTGGTCAACCTCCGCAATCAGGTGGGTATCGACCCCAACGCCGACCCCGACACCGCCGTGCTGGCCATGCTTCTCGCAGCGTAGGGCGGGGCGGCTGTCCGAAGGCCATACGACGGGTCACCGACCCCGTGGATACGGGTCCCCGAACATCTGATTTTGATGGCCCTACCTGCGGAAATACGGGTCTTCGACGAGTTGCTTCCGCGAGTTAGCGCTGACTAACCTGGCGTCCGTGATTGCCGCCCTGCTCCTCAGCTTCGGCGTGATCTTCGTGGCCGAACTCGGTGACAAGTCACAGCTGATGGCGATGACCTACGCCCTGCGCTATCGCTGGTGGGTCATCCTCCTCGCGATCACTGTGGCCACCACCGCAGTGCACGCGGTCTCGGTGTTCTTCGGCCACTTCCTCGGTCTGTCGATACCCACCACGCTCCTGACGATCCTCGCCGGCCTGGCGATGCTCGTCTTCGGCCTCTGGACGCTGCGCGGAGACCGGCTCGACGACGAGGAGTCCAACCGGGCGACCCGCGTCGGCGCCTCGGTGTTCTTCGCCGTCATGTCGGCGTTCTTCCTCGCCGAACTGGGCGACAAGACCATGCTCGCGACCATCACGCTGGCCACCGACAACGACTGGCTCGGGGTCTGGATCGGGTCCACGCTCGGCATGGTCGCCGCCGACGCACTCGCCATCGGCGTGGGTGTGCTCCTCGGCCGCCACCTCCCCGAGCGCGTCATCGCGATCGGCGCGGCAGTTCTCTTCTTCGCGTTCGCGGCCTGGCTCATCACCGACGGTCTGATCGGTGCGTCGGTGCCCGTGATCGCCGGCACGCTCAGTGCAGTCGTGATCATCACCGGGATCGGCATCGTGCTGATCCGCCGGGAGAATCGCCTCCGTTCCGACGAGAGCGTCCGAGCGCTCGTTCGGTAATTCAGGGGGTCTTTCGCGGTTGGTGCGAGCCGTCTGACTATCGTGAAACTGCAGCACGAGCCGGAGCGGCGTCGCCGACGACGGCGGCGCGGCCGGCAGGAGAACGGGTCGGGTACCGCGAAAGGATCACCTCACACATGGACGTTTCAGGCGCTTCCGTACTGGTCACCGGCGGGGCCTCCGGCCTCGGTGCGGCCACCGCACGGCGTTTCGCCGCAGCCGGCGCCCAGGTCTTCGGCCTCGACCTGCAGGCCTCGATCGACAAGGCCGCGCCCACCGACGGAGTCACGCTGGTCGCGGCCGACGTCACCGACGAGACCCAGGTCCAGGCCGTCATCGACACCATCGCCGAGTCCGGGGCACCGCTGCGTGTCGCGGTCAACTGCGCCGGCGTCGGCTGGGCCGCACGGATACTCGGCAAGAAGGGCCCGCACGAGCTCGACCTCTTCCGCAAGGTCATCGACATCAACCTGGTCGGCACCTTCAACGTCATGCGACTGGCCGCCAACCGCATGCAGGAAGAGTCCACCATCGACGGCGACGGTCAGCGCGGCGTCATCATCAACACCGCATCGGTGGCCGCGTTCGAAGGCCAGATCGGTCAGATCGCCTACGCGGCGTCGAAGGGTGGTGTGCACGCGATGACCATCTCGGCGGCTCGCGACCTCGCACGCGTCGGCGTGCGCGTGTGCACCATCGCCCCCGGCACCATCAGCACGCCGATGCTGGCTGGTGTCACCCCCGAGTTCCAGAAGACCCTCGCCGAGGGCATCCCGTTTCCGCAGCGTCTCGGCGAGCCCGACGAGTACGCGCAATTGGCGGAGTTCATCGTCGCGCACAACTACCTCAACGGAGAGACCATCCGCATGGACGGCGCGATCCGGATGGCGCCGCGCTAGTCCGACCGACTCACCTGATTCATCTACGGCGACATGCCTGTTCGAGGGCCGGCCGGCGCATCACCGGTCGGCCGGCTCCTCGACTAACTGTTCGGCGTCGAGCGCCCGGGCCAGTCTGATCAACGGCACGGCATCAGCTTCGAGACCCTCGCCATCGGCCGGCGCCAGGTCTCGGACGGCACCGCCGTCACCCTCTCGCGGATCGTGTCCGGCCACGGCGGCCCGCAACAGCCTCGCCTGCACCTCGGGTTCGGCATACCCGAACACCGCCGGGACCCGAGGACTCAACTGCGTCAACGCGTCTCGGGTCTCGACGACGCGCCGATGCAATCGGGTGGTCGGTGTCAGCCGGCCGGCATCCGGTAGCACCACTTGGGGGACCGCGTCGGTCACCAGTCGCCACAGGGGCACGAGTTCGGCGTCGAGGCGTCGACGACGCCGGTTGGCCGCGACCGACTGAACCCGCGCGTAGACCATCGGATAGCTGATCCCCATCAGGAACGTGACGACGCCGACGATGGCGACGGCCCGATTCGTCGTCAGGAGCCACGGCGACCGGACGACGTTCGTCGCGGACACGATCACGAACACGATCTGACAGACCGCGCCGACCGCGAGACACGTCAGACCCGTCATCAGAAGGCCAAGGGACACACGGAGATAGCCGTCCGCCGTCGCATGGAACTTGCGGACGCTGTTGACGCAGGCGACGAAGCCGTAGGCGAGGTAACCGCTGGCGATCAGCATGAACAGCGCGAAACCCCAGTTCTGGACGGTCCATTCGTCGATGGTCGCGGTCCGGATCTCGACCGGGATGACCAGCATGGTCACCTGCAGCCCGACGAGTGCCACGACGAGGGGCAATGCCTCCCATCCGGCCCGGCGTTCGCGCGTGACCTTCCCGGGGAAGAAGAACACCACCACGAGCGCCGCGACCCCGATCGCGAGGAGCGCGTAGAACGCCACCCTCGACAGGCCGGTGAAACCGACCTCGTTGAGCACGTCTGCGACCGAGTCGTCGACGACGACGAATGCGAGGGTCAGCGCCGCCACGGCGATCATCATCGCCAGCGGCTGCAACCCCCATCCCGCACGGCGGATCTGATCGAGGCGCCAACAGAACGCGAGGGCGAAGACGCCCGCGGCGACGGCGTTGACCGCGCCGATCCCGACGTCCACCCCGGAGGCCAGCAGATTGACCGTCGGGCCCCCGCCCGCGACAGTGATCACGCCCAACAGGGACTCACATTCTTCCCGGTGCCGCAACCGACCGGCGTGTCACAGCCATCCGCGATGACCCCCCAACAGTTTCTGGAGTCCACGCAGTTCGCCGTGCGACGCGGTGCTCCCGACGCCGGTGCCGGCGTCCTCGGCCCAGCCGAGAATCAACGAGGCGAGCATCTTGGCTTCCCACTCGGCGTCGTCGGAGTAGCACGTGCGCCGGAGCGCGGCTGCCGACTCGTCCTGCGTCAGGGCGGCGATCCCCGCCGCCGAGGCCTCACCGAGGATCTGATGGCCGGCGATCAGATGGCCGAACTCGTGGACGACGATCTGGTTGCGGTGCAAGCGTGAGGTGTGGGCCTGGTGGAAGAAGTAGTCCGCGTCGGTCGCGGCCAGCCAGATGCCGTTGGGAACCCCCGCGGGCAAGGCATGCTCGATCAAGCGGATGGGCCGACCGCGACGGTCACCGTACCGTTCGCAGAGTTGAGCCACGTCGAGGGGCAGATCGAGATCGAGCCCCTTCAGCTCGGCGCGGCACAATGCGCGCAATGCGCGCTCGGATCGACGCATGAGCTCATCGAATCACGAGCGCGCACCACGCCGGAATCCACCCGCAGCGATCGACTTCGCTGGCCTGTCCGGGCCGACACCCCTCGGTCCGGAACGAATGGCTCCGCGAACGCCTCACCGGCGGTCAGTCGTCGCTGTGGTCTCCGACGACGCGAAGCCGCGAATCGGCCGACGGCTTGGTGTCGCTCAGACCGGCCGCGATCACGTCCGGCGGATCCTTGGGCAG
This sequence comes from Gordonia sp. BP-119, assembly GCF_016924115.1. Taxonomy (NCBI): domain Bacteria; kingdom Bacillati; phylum Actinomycetota; class Actinomycetes; order Mycobacteriales; family Gordoniaceae; genus Gordonia; species Gordonia sp. BP-119. The sequence goes on along the minus strand of NZ_JAFFZF010000019.1, from coordinate 88,647 downwards.
ACCCTGCTGCTCGCGCAGCACCTTGATTAGCTCGTTCACCACCGTGACCGAATCACTCGACAACCCGGCCAGGCGGAAGGCCGCCAGCTGGACGTTCGTGTCGGCCTGCAACCGCATCAGATCGATCTCGTCGCGGGTACGCTGCGCGGCCCGATCCTCGAGAAAGTAGTGCACGTCGACCCCGAAAGCGGCCGCGATCCCCTCCACCGTGCGGAACGAGGGAGACTTGGCCTTCCCCGATCGCAGTTGGCTCAGATACGACTCGCCGAGTCGGAAACCCCGCTCGGTCGATCGCGCCGCGATCGCCTTCGCGCTGTACGCCCTACCGTTCGGACCAGGAACCGTCCGGAACAGTTCCTCGAGCCGCCGGGCGAACAGCCCGGGGTCGAGAGCATCCGCGTCCGTCGTCCTCGAACGATCGGAGTCGGTGCGTCCGGTGTCGCCCATAGGCTTCTCCGCCCCTCCTGAAGTCATGACAATCTTCTCCGAAACGCAAAATTTGAATTTGCAAGCATTAAAGCCCGCTGTACACGGCCGTTGCAACGATCGGTACGATCAGAAAGTACCGGACCGCCGCGCTCTGCGCGTATCACCTGTAAAGATGGTGTAACGATCGATAGTGTGGCGTTCTTCACATTCATGGGGGTCATGGGTTGCCGACGCGGATCCGTCAGATGAACATTCGGGTTCGGCCCGCGGTGCGCGTCGATCCGCCGCATGGTGTCAGCGACGATGTTTCACCCCCTCGACTGTACGCCTGACGAACGATGAGCCACCGTCTCCCGACCCCCCGCGGCGCCCGTGCCAAGCCGCGTGGTCTCGCCGTCCTTCTGATCGCTCTCGCCGCGATTCTCTTCACCGTCGTCGCGCCCGGGGTGGCCTCGACAGCCCCACCCGGCCCCGATGCGCCAGGCGCGGACTGGGCCGGTGACGCCCACTCCGACTCCGACTCCGACTCCGACTCCGACAGCGATCCCGATGACACGGACGAGGTCGACGACACCGACACCGACACACCCGCGGGCTCGGCAACCGATGACCCCGAGACGACCGAACCCGAAACCACGGACCCCGAGACCACGGACGAGTCCTCCGCACCGTCCCATCCCACGGGCTGCGGTTGTGGATCGTCGCCCATGCCAGGGACGTCGGACACGACGAGCGAGACCACGACCACGACCAGTACCGGCGATCCGGATCCGTCGACGTCCGGGCGCGAAACCACGTCCGGGCGCGATGGCGACGGTGACGACCCGTCCCGCGGCATCCGCCGGGAGGAGGACGCTCCCTCGGCGTCCGATGGCGATGTGAGCGAGTCCGACCTGGCCGGGGTCCCCGCGAACACCGGTCCGGCCGTCACCGACGTACCGACGGTCGCCCCGCCTGGTGGAGGTGGTTCGACCGGGCCGACTCCGGACTCCGGCTCCGGCAGCGGGCCGGACACCGATCGTCGTTCTCCACAGCCCGACACCGGCGTCGAAGCCGACGGCACCGACACCTCGCAGACGGTTGCGGGTGCCGCGGGTCCGCCGGTCGATCCGCCGCAGGCCTCGACCGGTGTGCCGGAGGACTCGACGTTGACGTCGGTGCGGAAGTTCGTCCTCGGCGTGGCGCCGGGAGCACTGTTGCTGCTCGGCGCCGTCGCCCTGCTCGGCAGCGGGTCGTTCCTCGACTCGTTGCGCTCGATGCGTCCCTGAGACGCGGCGGCGAGACGTTCGACCCAACGGTTCGGCTGAGGTCGTCAGCTCGCCCGGAACCGGTCGAGCAGATCCCGCTCGTGCGGCACCTGCGCGGCCGCGCCGTCGGTCATCCACTCGCGCAACACTTTTGTGGCACGGACATCGTCTTCGTTGTATTCGAGAAGTCGCCGGCGCTGCCCGTCGTCGGGGCGCCCGCCCCCGAGCGCGACAGCCGCCCGGTACCACTCCATCGACGCCTCGCCGCTCGCGTCGTCGTCGCGCCACGAGAACCCCGCGACCGGCGCCACTCGTTTCAAGCCCTTGCCCCGCGGGCAGATGAAGTTCTCGCCGACCGCCTCGTAGATGTCCACCCATTCCGACGATGCGATGAAGGCCTGGACCTCGGCGCGCGCCGGGATGCCCGGCTCGCCGGCGAAGCGGTCGGCCGACCCCAGCAGCCATCGGTTCTCCGCCTGCTGGGAGTAGCAGTAGGCCGCGAACGTCTTCCCGGCCTCGCGGGCGGCGGCGCGTTCGGCCATGAGCCATCCCCAGAACTCGGCGAACGACCGCGCTTCGTCGCGCGTGGGCAGCGGGTCCCAGGTGACGAACGGGCGGTACTCGACGGGCGCGGACGAGTCGGTGGTGTCGGTGCGCAGTGTCCCCCACAGATACGCCCCGTGCTCGCCGTAGCTCTCCATGTCGACGTCGATCTCGATGTCGGCGCGGTGGACCCGCGGCGAGTCGACGCGCCGGACGAGCTCGGTGCCGGTGAGCCAGGCGATCGCGTTGATGATCGCGTCGCCGAACCGGACGCCTCCCGGCCAGCCCTCCGGTGGGGCCCCGCGCTGTGCGGCCAGTTCGTCGATCGTCGTGATCCCGGCATCAATCAGGACCGAACCCTGGTTGCCGCTCGCCACGAGACTGACGTCGCGCTTCTCCTCGAGCTCCGGTCCGCAGCGCACCCACCACGGGCACGAACGGCATTCGCTGATCCGGCGGGGCTCGGTGGGGACCTGCCCACCCGCGACCGCGAGCCGATGCTCGAGGATCGCCGAGTAGTCCTCGAGCATCGCCCCGGTGTCCAGGACGACGATGCAGTCCGCGTCCACGCCGATCACGCCGCCGCGCAACTCTGTCGTGTCGGTCGACGACGCCCTGCCGATCTCCACGAGCATGGCGGTGAGATGAGCCAGCCGGAGGTTGTCCCGTCGGTTCGGCCGGCCGGTCCGATACGGGTCGGGGCTCGGTGCCCACATCCAGAACGGACTGGTCACCAGGCTGGGCGCGCGCCCGTCCGGTTCCGTCGTCGATTTCGCCGGCTGGCTGACCCGGTGGTTGACGACGATGACGGGTGTGTAACCGTCCCCGACCCGCACCAGCAGTTCGGAATGGCCACGGCGCCCGTGCTCCCGGTCGGTCGGCAGGGTCGCGTTCCAGATCCACGACGCCCCGGCGTCGCAGGCACGCAGCGTGGCCGCGACGCGCTCAGCGGTGCTCGCATCGGCGTCGACGACCACGAACGCGCCCGGCTGATCGCTGTGTACCCCCCGGAGCAGCTCGCGGATCGCCGCCCGATGGTCGGCCGCGGCCTCCTTGCGGCGCTGCACGCCAGGCGGATCGGGTTCGTCGGCGGGACGTCTGTCGTGCGCGAAATCGAGGGCGACCCGGTGCTCGCAACCGGCGAGGTCGCGCGGCGACAACACGACAGGGACCACGCCATCCCTTTCCGGGCTCGAACGGACGGACACGTGGTCGGATACAACCACATGTCATGCTTGTACTTGTTATCACGCGCGCCTGACGTCGGGAGCGAAGCGAGCGGGGCCACGAAGTGCGGCGCCGGACGCGATCGAGCGAGCCGGTCGACACCGGCGCCGGGAGCGGAACGAGAGCAGGCCGGGGGTCCACTGCGGTCTTCTCGGCAGCAGCGAAAGGGCATTCGATGGGATTGTTCTCCTCCGACGGTACGACTCGTGCTCAGCGCAAGGCAGAGGCCAAGGCTCTCAAGGCGAAAGCCAAGCTGGAGGCCAAGTTCGACGCCAAGTCGCGGCGCAAGGAACAAAAGGCCCGGCGCAAGAACGAGCACAAGTACTTCCAGAAGGAGATGAAGGCCGAGCGCAAGACCGCCAAGCAGCTCGCCAAGTCCCAGACGAAGGTGAGCAAGGCCGAGGCGAAGAAGTTCGCCGTCGAGGCGCAGGCCGCGGCCGACGCGAAGGCTCTCAGCCCGGCCAGCGTGAAGCGCTACCTCACCGTCGCCCGGCTCGTGGCACCGATCGCCGCACCCGTCGTCTACCGGGCCGCGGTCGCCGGACGCGAACAGCTCTCCACACTGCAGGCGAACCGCGCGGGGGTCTCACCGGAGGTGTTGCGCCAGTTCAGCGGTCACGGAGCGACCCTGTCCGCGCGGATCGCGACCACCCGTACGGCACTGGAGAAGGTCGTCGCGCAGGACACCAGCTCCGACTCCACGGATTTCGTCGCGGCGATGACCAAGCGCCTCGACAATCTGGACGTCGCGGTGCAGACCGCCGAGACGATGTCGGCCGGTCAGCGCCGCACCGCCCACAAGTCCATCGCCGACGAACTCGAAGCCGTCGACGCCGACATCCTCGCACGGCTCGGGGTCCGTTCCTGACCCACGGTCCGAGCCGGGTCCTCGCCGCGCCGGTGGGCGGCGGCCGCTTGGGTGAGATCGGCGAGCGATCAGCGGTACGTGTGGAAACAGGCTGCGGGATCCGGTCGCCGGTGCCCGGTTCCGGGGCACACCATTAGGATGGGTGCGAACGTGTCGCGCGGCGCAGCAGTTGCCGGGCGCCTGCCGGACACTTGCGAGGGAGCGCCGTATGACCGAGCCGGATCCGAACGCCACGCCGTCCGCCGGTGAGTCGAACCAAGACGAGCAGGCGCTGTTCCCGATTGCCGCACCGGAAGAGTCCGCCTCCGTACCCGACGCGCCGGTAGCGAAGAAGGCCTCGCCGGAGACGGCGGCCGCCGAATCCGGCGGCGACAAGCTCCCGCCGAAGAAGGCGGCGAAGAAGAGCCCCGCGAAAAAGGCGCCGGCCAAGAAGAGCCCCGCGAAAAAGGCCGCGGGGGCCGCACCGGCGAAGAAGTCGGCAGCCAAGAAGGCACCTGCCAAGAAGGCGCCGCCGAAGTCGGCGCCGCCCGCCCCGGAGCCAGTGGATCCGCCGACTCCGACCCCGGAACCCGAAGCGCCTCAGGTGTCGTCGGCCACGACCCCGGCGTCGCCCCCCGAGCCGCCGGTGACGCACTCCCCGAAGCCGGCCCCGACCGCGTCCTCGGCCCCCGCGCCCGCCGATCCCACGCCCGCGCCCACACACCCGCCGGTCGATGTGGTCGCCGAATCAGACGCCGCCCGTGCGACTTTCGCGCAGTTGCGATCGGGTTCGCCCACCGAACCCCCGACCACCAATCTCACGCCCGCGTATGCCGGACTCGCAGCTGTAGTCGCGCTGATCGTCTTCGTCGTGTTACGCCGAGTCCTGCGCTGACGGTCCCACCGCCGACCGGGCGGTGGTCGACCCGTTCGCCGGGGCGAGATCGCCGACCCGGTCGAGAACCGCGGCGACAACGTCGTCGGCGTGCGCTTCCGGCAGCCAATGGTCGGCGCCGCGCAACGCGATGAACTCGTACTTCGCGTCGACCCACCCCGAACACAGGCGGGCCGCCTCCTCGCCGATCGCCGGGTCGGCGTCGCCCCACACGAACGTGGTCGGGACGCGGACCGGCCGGGGCGCGGATCGCCTGTCGGGGAGCGGCATCGCGCGATACCACCCCAGCGCGCCGGGGAGGGCGCCGTACTCACCGATCTCGCGGGCGATCCGCGACGCGAACGGTTGCGGAAGTCCCATCCGCTCCCCGAAGTCCGGTTGTGTTCGCATCGCCCAGCCGAGGAACTTCTCGGGCAGGACCGGAATCTGGAAGGCGGCCATGTACCAGGACCGGAAGACCTGTCCGTGGCGCATCGAGCGCAGGAAGGCCCCTGGGTGCGGAACAGACAGGGCGGTCAGCGTCTTCACCCGCGCGGGATGGTGCGCGGCGACCGCCCACCCGACGAGTGCGCCCCAGTCGTGGCCGACGACGTGGGCTCGTTCGAGGCCGGCGGCGTCGAGCAGGGCGAGCACGTCGGCGGTCAGTTCGCTCTGCACGTAGTCCCGTCGGCGTGCGGGGCGAGCACCGGGCGAGTACCCACGCTGGTCCGGTGCGAGGGTCCTGAACCCGTTGTCGTGCAGGATTTCCGCGACCAGTTCCCAGCACGAGGCCCGCTGGGGGAACCCGTGCAACAGCACGATCGGTTCACCGTCGATCGGACCTTCGTCGGTGACGTCGAAGGTGTGGGGTCCGCGGTCGAACCGGGTGATGCGCGTCGTCATCGATGACCTTTCTGTGTCCGATTCACACCATGGCGATCACGCGCGCCGGACCGCCGGTACCACCGGCGAACTTCGGTGCGCCGACGACCACGGTCGAGTGCGTGTCCAACGGCTACGTTGTCGCGCATTGCTCAGCCGTCCCAGCGCACCCGCAGGATGCGGTCTGCACCTTTGCCGTCGCTGGTTGTCAGGATCAGCGAGCCGTCGGGCGCAACGGCCACCCCGCGCAGGCGACCGTGCTCGTCCTTCAGGGCCTCGGTTCGCGACACCACGTGGCGTCCGTCATCGGAGAGCTTGAGGAACACCAGTCGCTTACCTTTAAGGGCCGTCAGCACGACGCCGCCGTTGTATGCGCCCCAACCGGTTTCGGGCAGGAACGGATCCCCGGCAAAGCGATCGTCGTGTTGCCCGAACTCCAGACCGGACCGATCGCCCCCGGGACCCGGACCGGATCGGTCATCGGAACTGATTCGTCGTAGATGATCGGTGTCCGATCGGGCTTGTACCCGTAGTTGCCCCCGGCGACGATGCGGTTCAACTCGTCGTCGCGGCTCGTGCCCTGTTCGGTGGCGTACACGCGACCTGTTCCGGGCTGGACCGCCACGCCCTGTACGTTGCGATGCCCGAGGCTGTAGATCGGACTGCGCGGGTTGGGGTTACCCGGAGCGGGCGTACCGTCGAGTTTGATGTGTAAAACTTTGCCGCCCAGCGACTTCCGATCCTGGGTAGCGGATGGTGTGCCTGTGTCGCCAGTACCGACCCATAGGCTGTCGGCGGTGGCGAAAAGGCCGCACCCGGCACGACTGCCGGAGGAGGTCACGGGGATTCCACCGAGGACCGTCCGTTCACGGGTCATCTGCGTCCAGTCCGCGCTCACCCGCCACGACACCACCTTGATGGTCTGACCAGTCTGTGGGGCCGGAATCGGTGCGCCGGCAAGAGGTTCCGGCACGACAAAGGCGCCGGGCGCCGTGTACTCCGCTTGACACGAATACACGCGTCGGTTGTCCGAGAAACGTTGGTCGATGGCTAGCCCCATGAGGCCCGCCTCGTGGACCGCGAAGATCTTCGACAGGTCTGCTCTGACGTTCACTCGTTTTCCGCCGGGGCGCACTGCAACGAACCGCCCCGCGCGCTCACCGGTAAGCACCGTGCCGTCGGGTGCAACAACCACACCCCAGGGGATGGTCATACCGCCAGTCACAGCAGTGACCTGCAACGGCGCTCGAGCATGAGCTGCCGGGCCGGCGAAGAACCACCCAACCGTGACAGCCGCGGACGCGGTCATCGCCACAAGCCCACGGGCCGGTGATCGGACGGATCTCCTGCGTCCTCGACGTGTTCGGGTCACAAGGCCTACCGTAACCACGCTCACACCGACGGGGCAGGACATCGGACGTCTCGATCGGCGAAGTCATGCTTCCCGAGGCACGCCGGAAGCAGTGACGCCACGGCCAAACGGAGCGACCGGGTGGTGGCGACGCCGTTCGCGGTGAGGAATTTGCGTCCCTGTGAGCGAGGTCGAAGGGCAATCTGCCCTTCCCACACCCTGAGGTGGACGGAAATTCGTCATACTCGACACCCTTTGTGGCAACGAGTCGTCACACTCACGAATGATGCAGAGTGAACTCCCCTACCGCCCCGGCAGGTACTTCAACGCGCGGACGGCGGTCGGCGTGATGGCGCGGTAGATGCTCGTCGGGACCACCGGCATGCGGTCGATGCCGATGAAACGCTGCTCGGCGATGGTCTGCGGCTCGGTGTACTTCAGCAGACCCTCGTCACCGTGCCGGCGTCCCATCCCGGAGATACCCATGCCGCCCATCGGGGCCGCCGTCGACGCCCATGCGGCGGCGTAACCCTCGTTGATGTTCACCGTCCCGGCGCGCAGCCGCTCGGCGACTTCCTGGGCCTCAGCGCTGCTACCGGCGAAGACGCTGGCGTTGAGGCCGTAGTCGGTGTCGTTGGCGAGCTTGATCGCCTCGTCGGTGGAGTCCACCGGGTAGATCGAAACGACCGGTCCGAAGGTCTCGTTCGCGAAACACACCATGTCGTCGGTGACGTCGGTGAGGACCGTCGGCTCGAAGAAGAAGGGCCCCAGGTCGGCGCGACGCTTGCCGCCGGCGAGCACCTTCGCGCCCTTGGCAACCGCGTCCTCGACGTGTGCTTCGGCGGTGTCGATCTGGGCGGCCGAGGCCAGCGAACCCATGTCGGCGCTGAAGTCGTAGGAGGCCGATAGCTTCATCGTGGAGACATACGCGGCGAACCGCTCGGCGAAGTCGTCGGCGATCTTCTTGTCGACGTAGATCCGTTCGATCGAGATGCACAGCTGCCCGGAGTTGGAGTACGACGCACGCGCCGCGCCGCGCACGGCGTTGGCGATGTCGGCACTCGCGGTGACGACCATCGGGTTCTTGCCGCCGAGTTCGGCCGAGAAGCCGATGAGCCGACGCCCGGCCTGTTCGGCGAGGGTGGCCCCGGTCTCCGAGGAGCCGGTGAACATTACGTAGTCGGTGCTGGCCATGATCGCCTGTCCGACAACGCTTCCCGGACCGGGCACCACGGCGTACAGCTCACGCGGCAGACCCGCCTCGTACAGCAACTCGGCCAGGGCCAGCGCGCAGTACGGCGTCTGGCTGTCGGGTTTGATCACGACGCCGTTGCCGGCGATCAGGGCGGCCACCGCATCGGACACGGCCAGCGTCAGCGGGTAGTTCCACGGGCTGATGATGCCGACCACACCCTTGGGCAGGTACCGCACGCGCACGCTGGTCGCGCCCGGCAGCATGCCCTTGACCTTGCGGTCGGCGAGCAGCTTGGGGCCGTTCGTCGCGTAGTGCCGCGCGGTGATCGAGACGTCGATGACCTCTTCTTGCGCGTAGATGCGCGCCTTGCCGGTCTCGGCCTGCGCGATGTCCATCAGCGACGCCGCGTTGCGGTGGACCAGGTCGGAGAAGCGGTCGATGATCGCGGCGCGGTCGGCCGGCGTGCGGGCCGCCCATCCCTCCTGCGCCTGGCGGGCCCGGGCGACCGCCACCTCGAGATCGTCGGCGGTGGCGACCGGGATGGTCGCCATCTCCGTCCCGCTGAACGCCTCGAGGACGGGGCGCGTGGGACGACTCGCGGCGTCGTCGATGGCGACGAGCGCACCGAGGCGAGCGAAATAGTCGGCGGTGGGCTTCGGCATGTCGGTGCTCCTCAGCGCTGTGCGGGTGTCCGGTCTTCGATGTGGATCGTGGTCTGCGGTCGGGGCTCTACTGGTTGTCTCCTGCGGCGACGAGCACGATGCCGTCGTCGTCGGAGTAGACGACGTCGCCGGGGGTGAACGTCTCGCCGCCGATGGTCAGCGGGACGTCGCGCTCACCGGCGCCGGTCTTGGTCGACTTGCGCGGGTTGGTACCCAGGGCCTTGACCCCGATTTCCATCCCGCCGATGGTCTTGGCGTCGCGGATGGCGCCGTTGACGATGATCCCCACCCAGCCGTTAGATCGACCGAGTTCGGCGATCAGGTCTCCCACCAGCGCGGTGTGCACGGAGGCGTCGCCGTCGACGATCAGCACACCACCGGGATTGGACTCGCCGAGGACCGACTTCAGCAGGGCGTTGTCCTGGAAGCACCGGACGGTCGACACGCGTCCGACGAACTCTCGGTTGCCGCCGAACTGCGTGAACTGGGTGTCGCAGCTGCGGACGTCGGCACCGATCTCGTCGACGAGGTCGGCCGTCGGGGTGAAGGTCATCTCGCTCATGCCGATCAGTTTAGGTGTGACCGCAAGTAGCTGGTTACTCGCGGGTAGGGAGCGAGCGGACCCCGTCGATGATCTCTGCGACGTCGTCCGGCCGCTCCGAGACGAGGAAGTGCCGCGCCCGCGGGAGTACCGCGATGTCGCGGGCACCGAGCACGTCGGCGTACCGTCGCTGCTTCCATTCCCAGAAGTGGCGCCACCCCGGGAGCCTGGACGACGCCACGACGACGATCACCGGGACGTCCGGCATCGGCTCGGACCGTCGCAGACTCCGCAACGTCTGGTTCATCGACCCGAACGCGGCGTTCTCGACGAGAAGGGCCAGGAGGTAGGGCGGCTGCCCGAAGACGCGCGTACTCCATCGGCGCTGCTGCTCGCCTCGACCCTCCGGTGGCGCGGGCACGACGCGGCTCCACACCTGGAAACTGGGCCAGCGACGAATTCCGACGCGGCTCGTCACCGCGCGCGCCGCACCGACCACCCGATGGGCGTTGCCCACCCGGAACGACAGGGGGACGATCCGCCACGGCACCAGGACGAACGACCCGTCGAGGATGACGACGCCCGCGGTCCGCTCGGGATATCGGCGTGCGAACGCCTCCACATACAGCGACGCCAGCGAATGCCCCACGACGACAACCGGTTCGGTGATACCCCGAGCGTCCAGCACCGCGGCCATCCGCTCCACCTCGCCCAGCAGCGAGGGATGGTGACGCCGACCGATGGGATCGGACAGCCCGTAGCCCGGGCGGTCGTACCGCACGACCCGCCACGAGGAGGCCAGCCGCGCGACCAACGGATCGAGGTCGAACCAGTTGCTCCCGAGCGCCGCCATGAGCAGCAGCGGCGGTCCCGAACCCTCGTCCAGCACGTGGAGCCGATGCTCCCCGACCGTCACGAACTCACCGGGTGAATCCTGATCCGCGTCGGGTGTCGTCTCGTGCACGCGTCCAGTGTGCCCGCGCGGATGGCGCAGCGTCACCGGACGGCCCGACGCGCTCACAGCCGACCCGTCAGCGATCGTCCTGCGCGTCCAGGCAGCTCCGCAGCCGTCTCAGGCCGTCCCGAATACGGGATTTCGTGGTGGGCAGGGGCGTGTCGGTGCGCGCCGCCACCTCGGGATAGGTGAGTCCGCCGAAGTACGACATCTCGAGGCTTCCTCGCTGCAGCTCCGTGAGATGTCCGAGGCAGGTGTGCACTGCGCTCACCTCCACCGACCGCAGCACCGCTTCGAGCGGAAGATCCTGCGTCATCTCGGGTTCAGCAGCCCGGACGCCGTACTCCGACAGCCGCTCGGTCTGCATGTCCTCGGTGCGGACCCGGTCGACGGCGCGCCGGTGCGCGATCGTCATCATCCAGGTGATCACCGATCCGCGGGTCGGGTCGTAATCGGCGGCACGCTGCCAGTACTGCAGGTAGGCCTCCTGGACGATCTCCTCGGCGTAGTGCCGATCACGTACCACCCGGACGGCGAGGCCATAGATCCGCGAACTGGTCAGGTCGTAGAAACGCGTGAACGCCGCACGGTCGCCTTCGGCCACCAGGGCCAGCAGGTCCCGTAGGACCTGCGATTCTCCCCCGCCCCCATGATCCGCATTCGCGGTGGCGTCGCTCTCCCTCGGCGCCACGGTTTCAGGTGCTGCCGGGTCGGGGACGAGGCACGGGAAGACTCGGTGGCTGCCCGGGAGTCGCCGTGAACCGGATGTGGGTCGGTTGCATGTCAGCGACGGTCCGCCCGACGGTCCTGGTGTGCGAGCTCTTCGACAACCATTCCGGTACCTCTCGTCAGACGTCGGGGGTCGATGAATAGGTCGTTGGACCCTAGCGCGTCGTTACACATCGTGTTCGGTTGTAGCCCGTTGGGAGGACAGCAGGCCCTTCGAAGAGGCAGGATCATTCAACGACGCTCAGGTGGTACCCAAACCTCCCTGCGGTGAACTACACATGACGTCCGACTTCCAAAGTCAGCGATCGTGCGATGCCCACGCATCGATGTGGCCCGGCAGTTTCGACAGGTGTCGCCGCAGCACATGCTGGTACACCTTGGACATCCCGATGTCGAGCAATCGGCCGGCACGACCGCGGACCATCGGCTCGCCCACAGCACGGCAGGTGTAGCGCGTACCTCCGGGGAACCGCGTCGAGAGTGTCGGTGGTGATGAAGGGAAAGCGTGACTCGACTGATCGAAATTCCATCAGCCGGTCGACCTCTACGCGTGTGAACACGCCGATCCACTCGTAGGTCATCCCGAAGAATTTCGCTCGTCCGTACCATCGGTCGCCGACCTCATAGGGTGGTCGCTTGTCTGCGTGGGTGCTCAACGTCCCGGGCAGAACATGGGAAGTGTTATCGGGATCGGTGATGTACTGCCACACGACGTCTGCCGAGTGTGCGATGACTACCGAAGCAGATGCCGAGGCCATTCCCTACGGTATGCCTTCTCGTGTGGAACGCTCGGCCGAACGACGGTGTCAGGCGTTCCGAGGCGGGGCATGCGGCATCGGCCTCCCCGGAACAGGCCCGCACACCTGGCCGTCGGGGTAGGAATACGCGGTGGCCACCTTTCGCCAGCCGGGCCCGGTGCCGGCCGAGATGCTGCGCACAGGCGCACTCGCCGTGCGCGGTGCAATCCGACCACGCCCACCAGACCTGCGACTCATCGACGCGATTGAGGACGCCAGGCTCCCCGACAGCGAGGTGACGGTCCGGGTGCGCGCGCTGCCCCAGGTCGCACGACGGGTGCCGCTCGCCGGCCTCGTCGAGGGAGCTCGTACCCTGCGTCGCGCGTCGTCGGCGATGACGACCTTCGTGGTCGAGCACCCCGAGGCCACGTTCTTGGTCGATCCCGGCTTCTGCCGCGACGCCCACCACCGCGTCCTGCCCGAATTGCCGACGATCTTGCGCCCGCTGATCACCCCGCCGCGGTCGACGGTCAGCACCGCCGACGGTCTCGAGCTGCGGCCGCTGCACCGCTCCCCCGACTTCGCCCTGCCGACGCACGCTCACTGGGATCACGTGTGCGGCCTGCTGGACCTGCCCGGCCTGCCGGTGTGGCTACCTCGGCCCGAACGCGAATGGATACTGGCGGGCACGCGACCACCGGTCGGCGGGGTGCGGGCGGCTCTGACCGACGGCCGACCGATCCTCGACTACGAACTCGACGGCCCGCCCGTGTCCACATTCGTCGCGAGCCACGACCTGTTCGGCGACGGCTCCGTGGTCGTCGTCGACCTCGGCGGGCACACCCCCGGGAGCGTCGGCGTCCTGGCCCTCACGTCCTCCGGCCCGGTCCTGCTCGCCGGCGATGCGGCCTGGCACTTCGAGCAGGTGGCGCGCCTGCGCCAGAAGCCGAGCATCCCCGGCGAATTCGTCGACGACGACCGCGACGCGGCGTTCGCGACGCTGCACCGGCTCCACCTGGCCCGCCACACCGTGCGCGTGATCCCCACCCACGACCATGACGCCGTCGGAGCACTCTGCGGCTGAGGTGAACTGGGGGGCGGGCTCACACGTGAAGAAGTCACACGCATGGACCTGTCCCGTGCGACACCTCAACTGCCACCTCGGGTCAGGAGGGTTTCGGCGAGCGGTGGCCGGATCAGAATCAGAGGCCCTGATTCGAATCCCCGCCTCGATTGTCCCCGCCGCCTCCGTTGTCCCCGCCGGTTTCGCAGACGGCCGCGACATCTCGGGGCGTGTTCCCGGGAGTGCGGTAGGTCTGGACGGCCCACGCGACCCTCTTTTTCGTCACCGGAGACAGCACCTCGGTCCGCCGGATGCCGACCGCGAAACACCCACCGGTCATTACGAGTTTCTGGAGTTCCCCTCCATCGAGCCACCTGCCGATCCCGCTGTACGGCAGATCCGTTCCGGCAAGAGCCGGCACGATCCCGGTACGCGCGATGTCACGCGTCTGCGCCGCATTGAAGAGCGTATTGAACTCCATACGGACACCGACGTTGGGCCAGAACCAGTTCTGGTAAATCGTCGGGAACGAGCTGAAACCCGCTCCCGCAGGGGTACTCAGGCCGTGACCCTCGCCAACGGGTGCCGCCCCGGCCACACCGCCGTAGAGTCCCACACCCGACCCCGTCAGCATCACGGCCGACGCGGCGATCGAAACGACAACTCTCCGCGCACTTTTCATCGCTCTGAGCCTCCAGGTCAGCTATTCATGAGACAAGTTGCGCTGCACAGCGTCTTCAGCGTCGCACAGATTGAGGATGGTGTACATCACGCTTAGGAACGCTCATCACACAGGAGCCCAAGGCGCCAAGGCGCCTCAGGCGTCCTGCGGTTTCGCCAGCGGGAACGCGAGCGACTCGCGGATCGACTGTCCGGTGATGAGCATGACCACCCGGTCGACACCGACCCCCAGACCTCCGGTCGGCGGCATCGCGTATTCCAGTGCCTGCAGGAAGTCCTCGTCGAGTTCCATGGCCTCGGGATCACCGTCGGCAGCCAGGATCGACTGTTCGGTGAGGCGTGCCCGCTGCTCCACCGGATCGGTGAGTTCGGTGTAAGCCGTACCGAGTTCGACGCCCCAGGCGACGAGGTCCCACCGCTCGGCGACGCCCGGCTTGCTCCGGTGTGCGCGCGTGAGGGGCGACGTCGACGTCGGGAAGTCGGTGTAGAAGGTCGGGAAGGTGGTGCGATCCTCGCCGAGGTGCTCGTACAGTTCCAGGACGATCTGCCCGGCGTCCCAGTCGGGCCGGTGATTGATTTCCAGGCGGTCACACACCGCGCGCAACTCCTCGACGGAGGTCTCCGGCGTGATCTCCTGCTCCGCGCCCTCCGAGACCACCTGATGAACGGTCTTGACCGGCCACTCCCCGGAGATGTCGACGCGCTCTTCGTTTCCGTCGGCATCGGTGCGCACGATGACCGGTTTCCCGTAGGCCGCCGTCGCCGCGTACTGGATCATCTCGCGCGTCAGGTCGAGCATCTTGAGGTAATCACTGTGCGCCTCATAGGCTTCCAGACTCGTGAACTCGGGGTTGTGGCTGAAGTCGACACCCTCGTTGCGGAAGTTGCGGCCGATCTCGAAGACCTTCTCGACACCTCCGACACACAGTCGCTTGAGGTAGAGCTCCGGGGCGATCCGCAGATACAGGTCGAGGTTGTAGGCGTTGATGTGCGTCTGGAACGGGGTGGCGTTCGCGCCGCCGTGGATCTGCTGCAGGATCGGTGTCTCGACCTCGAGAAAGCCACGAGCGCCGAGGAAGTCACGCAACGACTTCACCACGAGACTGCGGGTCGCCAGCGACTTGCGCGTCTGCTCGTTGATGGCGAGGTCGACATAGCGCTGCCGGACACGCGCTTCCGGATCGGTGAGACCGGCCCACTTGTCGGGCAGCGGGCGCAGGCATTTGCCGTTGATCCGCCAGGCATCGATCAGGATCGACAGCTCGCCCTTACGACTCGTGCCGACGACGCCGCGGGCCTGGATCAGATCCCCGAGGTCGACGTCGGTACCGAAATCGGGTGTGCCCGGGATGATCCGGGAATCCTCGACCAGCACCTGCACCTCGCCGGACCAGTCGTGGACGTCGGCGAACACCACCTTGCCGAAGTCCCGAAGTCGCGTCACGCGCCCGGCGACGGTGACGACGGTTCCCTCGGGCTCGGCCTTGGCCGCCGCGATCGTATGAGTGGGTTGATCGGCCGGCGGGTACGGATCGAAGCCGCGCTCGACGAGCCGGTCCATCTTCTCGAGTCGGACGCGCACCTGTTCCGGTCGGTGGACGACCGCACCCTCGGGTGTGGCTGCCTCGGCGTCGAGCTCGGCGATGAGCGCGGGCGCGTTGACACCGGGCGGGATCGACGGCGGCCCCTGTGTGTAGTGCTTGGCCCGTCCGAACCGCGGCAACGTGATGAAACCCTCGGTCACGATCGCGGCGAGCCCCACCCGGGGCAGGATCCGACTGTCCTCGAAGCACAGGTAGCGCGACTGCCAGTCCGGCAGATACTTCGCATTCGACTTGTACAGCGACTCCATCTGGAAGAACCGCGAGCCGAACATGAGGATCGAGTAGCCCATCCGCATCACCGGCCCGGCCCCGATCTGGGGGCCCTGCTCGAAGAACGCCCGGAACGCCGCGAAGTTCAGCGAGACCTCGGTGATGCCCAATTGCTCGGAGTTGCGGCACAATTCGGCGACCATGGTCTCCACGACGCCGTTGGGTCCGTGCCGGTCACGACGCATCAGGTCGAGCGAGACACCCCGACGCCCCCAGGGCACGAAGGACAGCATGCCGACGACCCGCTCGTCGGGGGTGCCCTCGCCCATCACGGCCTCGACCAGCAGGCAGTCGCCGTCGGCGGGATCGCCGATGCGCGAGAGCGCCATCGCGAAGCCGCGTTCCTCGTCGGTGTCGCGCCAGTCGTCGGCGCGCGCGACGATCTGCGCCATCTCGGTGTCGCCGATCTCGTTGTGCCGTCGGATGCGGACACCGACCCCGGCACGGCGGGTGCGCGTCACGGCCTGGCGCACCGCCTTCATGGCCGGCCCGCTGAGGCTGAACTCGCGCGTGTGCAGGATGGCCTCGTCGCCGATGTTGAGCGAGACGAAACCGGCGGCGTCGAAGGCGGCCGCGCCACGCGGGCTCGACCCCATGGATGCCGGATGCCACCCGTATTTCTCGCACAGGGTGAGGAATTCGGCGATGGCATCCGGCCACGACTCCGGATCGCCGATCGGGTCACCGCCCGCCAGTCCGACGCCGACCTCCACCCGGTAGGTGATCGCTGCCCGACCATCGGGCGAGAACACGACGGCCTTGTCGCGACGGGTCGAGAAGTAGGCCAGCGAGTCGTCGTCGTTGAACCGCGTGATCAGCGCACGGATGAGGGCTTCGTCCTCGGCGGTGATGAGCCAGCGCAGCCGTTGCGACCGGAACAGCACGACGGCCGCGGCGATCAGCGCCAGGGCGCCGAACAGTCCCAGCAGGCCGTTGACGAACAGGTGGGTGTGCCGACCGTCGAACGAGGCATCCTGGTCGATGGCGCCGAAGGCCACGACCCGGTTGAACGCGTACGGCAACCGGTCGCCTCGGGTCAGCGTGTGCGGGAACGCCCACACCAGGGCCCAGCCCAGCAGCGTCGCGATCGCCAGTCCGGCGATCAGGGTGCCGAACGCCGCCAGGACGGCGCCTTTGCGGACCCGAGTGTAGAACTGGCGGTACGTCGACAGCAGGAACATCAGGGCGAGCGCGTCGATGAACAGTCCGAGGTAGATGTTCGTGCGGTCCCACCGCGTCACGCCCAGGTCGTCGGCCAGCGACGGCACGAGATAGAGCGCGTTGGTCGCCATGAACAGGATCAGGTAGATGACGCTGATCCACCAGGCGATCCGCTTACGGGCCGAGAGCGCGACGGCGATGAGGGCGAGCACGAACGCCCAGGCGAAGCTGGTGTCGGGGAGGGTGATGATGTAGTCGTCGACGTAGCGGCGCGGGTCGTGGATCAGATGCCGGATCGCCGGGAAGAGGCTGGACAGCAACGCGATTGCCGCCAGGACACCGACGATCGTGCCGGCGATGTGCGGGGCGCGGGACCCGAACCCGGAGGGCCGTCGGATCTTGTCGAGCAGCGCGAGGGACCTGCGGTCGGCCGCGGTGGGCGTCCGCGGTCCCGCGTCGCGGTGCTCGCCGGGGGTCTCGGGGTCGACCGGCGCGAGGGGGGTGTCGGTGGCCATGCGTAAAAGGTAGTCGGGATGAGAGGTATGTCCCGGCACTCCACGCGGATTGGCCCCGTCCGGCACAGATCGTCTTGCGTCCCCGACGGCCGAGGTGGCCCGGCGGGCGGTGGACCGGCATGATCGAAGCCGTGTACGACGTGACGATCCGGGACGACTCCATCCGACTCGGCCAATTCCTCAAACTCGCCAACCTGATCGAGTCAGGGGCCGAGGCCAAGGAGGTGGTCGCCGACGGTCTGGTCACGGTTAACGACGAGGTGGAGACCAGGCGCGGCCGTCAGCTGACGATCGGCGATGTGGTGTCGGTCGGCGGGATGAGCGTGCGTGTCGTCACCGAAGGCGACGTGCCACCTGCCCCCTGATCCGAAGAAGCGTCCCCCATTGCTCCCTGAGGTGCGAGCGACGACCTCCTGCTCCCTGAGGTGCGAGCGAAGCGAGCCTCGAAGGGCGCTAGGACCGGACGCCGAACCGTCTGAGCTCGGCGGGTGTGATGAGTCGTTCCGCTTCGGCGGGGAACATCGTCGTGGAACCGCGGCGGCCTCCGAGTCGCCAGCCGGTCAGCGAGTTCAACAGAGAGCCCCGGCGGGGCGAGTGAAATGTGTCAGCCAACTTCATGACCAATCACTTCCTGATACTTCACATTCGTTACAACGGACTGGAACTTTGTTTTACTGTAGCGGCTGTTCCCGGTCGTGTCGCCGGACTTTCCAGTGGCTTTCGCCACGCCCCCGCGACTGCCGACACGTGTGAATCCCGCAGCTCCGGTTCCCGAAACGGCGAGTGCCGCACACGACGGCTAGATCGATCGTCGCACGAGAACTGTTACCTCGCGCGTAGCGACGCGCCCCTCACCTGCATGAATGACCCGGGCGGGCAGGCGACCACTCGCCCACCGCGGTTGCCGTCGAACGACCGAAGCCGCCGACCCGGGAATCGGGCCGGCGGCTTCGGTGTGATGGACGACGATGGCGGTCAGTGCGCCTCTCGGCAAACAGGCCGCTCGAAGCGGCAAAGGGTGGGACCCGGGGCATTGAGTCCGTCACCGTCGCGGGGTACAACCGCGCTTCCGCACGAGGTATTCCACGGGTCGTCCCACTCTTCCGGCCCGCTATCCCGCGGCACTGGCGCGGCGTCGGCGGACCCGCTTCACGACGAACCAGGCGACCATGAGGACCAGCACGGCGATCACGATGTTGCTCAGCACGCCACTCCACCGTTCGAGCGCGGGGGCGATGGCCGGACCGAAGCCGAAGCCGATCCCGATCCACAATGCGTTCCACACGCCGGAGCCGAGCGTCGTGTAGGCGGTGAAACGCCAGAACGGCATCTTCTCGATCCCGGCCGGGATGGAGACGAACGATCGGACGAGGGGCACGCACCGACCGAGGAGAACCGCCATTCCGCCCCAGCGGACGAAGTACTCCTCCGCCTTGTCGAAGTCGTCGTAGTCGAGCAGCGGCATCCGGCCGACGAGTCGCCGGGTGCGATCGCGGCCCAGAGCCGCGCCGATCCAGTACCAGAGCCAAGCCCCGACGAGCGAACCGATGGTCGCCGCGGCCCAGGCGAGCCAGACGTTCATACGGCCCTCGTAGGCGAGGAAGCCGGCGCCGGGAAGAACGGCTTCGGACGGAATGGGCGGCAGGAAGGTCTCGAGGAGGATCGCCACCCCGACACCCAGCTCGCCGAGCGTGTCCATGAGGTCGAGAATCCAGCCGATGAAACCGCTGTGACCTTGCGACGGGTCGGTCTGGGCGAGTATGGCGGCGAGCTGCGTTGGCAAGGAATGTGTCCGTCTGTCCGAGGGCGGGCGGCTGGTCCCCGGCTTCGGTGACCACTTCGGCCGCCACTCTAGTCGGACGTCCGATTCATCCGGTTCTCGTGCAGGTCAGCCGACCGGCGCCGTCAGGCGAGGCCGGCGAGGAACCGGTTGGCCCACTGCACCGCAGTCACGCCGGGACGGACCTCGAAGTCCCGGTAGGTGCCGTGCGACCCGGACTGGAGGAATTGGTTGAACGACCTGATCTGCTCGCGGGCGCGCGCGTCACCGAGCTCCTGCGCGATCTCGCCGGGGCCGCCGAGGGTGAGCAGTTCGGAGAAGATCGCGCCCGCCTCGGCCTGGTACTGCACGATCTGGCTCGGCGTCGGGTCGCTGGTCTCGGCGAGGTAGCCGACGATCCGCGTCACGTAGTAGTCGCGTGGCACGTTGCAGTAGACGTCGGTGGGTTCGCAGAGGGTGAACGCCCTGGGCAGGACCCACCCCATGCCGTCGAGGCGTGGTCCGCCACTTCCCTCACCCCTCAGGGCGGGGCCGATGAGATTGTCCCGCTTCGACCGTCGCGGGTCCGCGATCAGTACGACCCCCGCGACCTGGCCCGGACGGATCGCGGCGCGACCGGTGCCGATCTCGGATGCGAGGTCACCGGCGGCGTCGGCGCCCTGGCTGTAGCCGACGAGCGCGATCCGGGTACCGGGGCATCGTCGGAGCATCTGAAGGGCGAGCCCCGTGGTGTTGGCAACCGCCTGTGCCTTGGACTTGCCGTAGATCGCCTTCTCCCACGGGAACGCCGTCGCGTCGTATCCGACGTACTGCACGCGGGTTTCCGATCCGAGCCCGGCGGTGATCTCCCCCAGCACGCCCGGGCTGGCGCCGTTGGACCATGTCCCGGGGACCGCGAGCACGTAGATCTCCGGGCAGCCCCGGGGCGCGGCGGTCGCCGTCGGGACGGCGAGCACACCGCCGGCCAGGATTGCACACAGCAGGGCGCATACGGTCGCGATGATCCGACGCATAGTCCGTTCCCTTCGTACCAGCCGAGGAGGCAGCTTTACCGCCGAGTCTAGGTCGGGCGTCCGGCGGGCGTGTTGCCGCCTGCGGAACTCCCGGGGAACGACGGATCTGCCTACGCAGAACTCCCGCCCACCCTGAGCGGGTGAGCGGGAGTTCGGTGTCGTACATACTACACGAAGCGCGCGATCAGCGCTGCGCGACCTGCGTGGGCACGATCGGTGCGGGCAGGTCCGACGCCCCGGTGAGGAACGCGTCGGCGGCCGCGGCGGCCGAGCGCCCCTCGGCGATGGCCCACACGATGAGCGACTGTCCACGCCCGGCGTCGCCCGCGACGAAGACACCCGGCTGACCGACAGCCGCGAAGTTGCCGTCGCGCTTGACGTTTCCGCGGGGGTCGTACTCGACGCCCATCTTGTCGAGGAGATCCTCGCGCTCGGGTCCGACGAAGCCCATGGCCAGCAGCACCAGGTCCGCCTCGAGCTCGAAGTCCGAACCCTCCACCTTCTCGAAGCGCCCGTCACGCATGACGACCTCGTGGGCCTTCAGGCCGGTGACCTTGCCGTCCTCGCCGACGAACTGCTCGGTGTTGACCGAGAAGACGCGCTCGCCACCCTCTTCGTGTGCCGACGACACGCGGTACATGAGCGGGTAGGTCGGCCACGGGGTCGACTCGGCGCGCTCGATCGGCGGCTTCGGCATGATCTCGAACTGGTGGACGATCTCCGCGCCCTGGCGCAGCGAGGTGCCCAGGCAGTCGGCGCCGGTGTCGCCACCGCCGATGATGATGACCTTCTTGCCCTTGGCCGAGATCTGGCCCTCGACCTCGTCGCCGAGCTGCACCCGATTGGCCTGCGGCAGGAACTCCATGGCCTGGTGGATGCCGTCGAGCTCACGCCCGGGGATCGGCAGATCGCGACCGATGGTCGAACCGTTGGCGAGGATCACCGCGTCGAAGTCGGCGCGCAGCTGCTCGACGGTGACGTCGACACCCACGTTGACGCCGGTGCGGAAGACGGTGCCCTCGGCCTCCATCTGCGCCAGACGACGGTCGATGTGGCGCTTCTCCATCTTGAACTCGGGGATGCCGTAACGGAGCAGGCCACCGATGCGGTCGGCCCGCTCGAACAGCGTCACGTCGTGTCCGGCACGCGTGAGCTGCTGCGCCGCAGCGAGTCCCGCGGGCCCGGAGCCGACGACGGCCACCGACTTGCCGGTCTTCTCCGACGGCATGACCGGGGTCACCCAGCCGTTGTCGAAGGCGTTGTCGATGATCTCGACCTCGACCTGCTTGATGGTGACCGGCGGCTGGTTGATCCCCAGCACGCACGACGCCTCGCACGGAGCCGGGCACAGGCGGCCGGTGAACTCCGGGAAGTTGTTCGTCGCGTGCAGACGTTCGATGCCGTCGCGCCACTGGTCCTTGTAGACCAGGTCGTTCCACTCGGGGATCAGGTTCCCCAGCGGGCAGCCGTTGTGGCAGAACGGGATACCGCAGTCCATGCAGCGGCTCGCCTGCGTCTTCAGATGGCCCTTGTCGAAGTCGGTGTAGACCTCTTTCCAGTCCAGCAGACGCAGTTCCACCGGGCGGCGGTCGGGCAGCTCCCGCTCGGGGTGCTTGAGGAATCCTCTGGGATCAGCCACGTGCGGCCTCCATGATCGCTTCGTTCACGTCTCGCCCGGTCTTCTCCGCCTCGGAGATGGCCAGCAACACACGCTTGTAGTCGCGCGGCATGACCTTGGCGAACTTGGTCTGGGCGGTGTCCCAATCGCCGAGCAGTGCTGCCGCGACCGGGGATTCGGTCTCGGCGCGGTGCTCTTCGATGATCGTGGCGAGGAACTCGATGTCCTCGTCCTCGAGCGGCTCGAGGTCGACGAGCTCGGTGTTGAGGTTGTCGGCCAGCTTGCCCTCGGGGTCGAAGACGAACGCCATACCGCCGGACATGCCCGCCGCGAAGTTGCGGCCGGTGTCGCCGAGGACGACGACGCGTCCACCCGTCATGTACTCACAGCCGTGGTCGCCCACACCCTCGACCACCGCGGTGACGCCCGAGTTGCGAACGCAGAAGCGCTCACCCACGATGCCGCGCAGGAAGATCTTGCCCGCGGTGGCGCCGAAGCCGATCACGTTGCCGGCGATGATGTTGTGCTCGGCGACGAAGTCGTCCGGCGCGTTGCGTGCCGGACGCACCACGAGGCGACCGCCCGAGAGACCCTTGCCGACGAAGTCGTTGGCGTCGCCCTCGAGGCGCAGCGTGATGCCCTTGGGAACGAAGGCACCGAAGCTGTTGCCGGCCGATCCGGTGAAGTCGACGATGATCGTCCCGTCGGGAAGACCCTGTGCGCCATAGGCCTTGGTGACCTCGTGGCCCAGCATGGTGCCGACCGTGCGGTTCACGTTGGTGATCTTCGAGGTGAAGGACACCCGCGTGCCGTGGTCGATGGCCTCGCGGCTCTGCGCGATGAGCTGCTGGTCGAGCGCCTTGTCCAGGCCGTGGTCCTGCACGCCGGAGCAGTACAGGTCCTGGTTCATGAACGGCGACTCGGGCATCGCCAGGATCGACGACAGGTCGAGCTTGCCCGCCTTCTCCGACTTCCAGTGCGCGAGCGCCTTGGTCGTGTCGAGCGCCTCGACGTGACCGACGGCCTCCTGCAGGGTGCGGAAGCCCAGGCGCGCCAGCAGTTCCCGGACCTCTTCCGCGATGTACAGGAAGAAGTTCTCGACGAACTCCGGCTTGCCCGCGAAACGCTCACGCAGCAGCGGGTTCTGGGTGGCGACACCCACCGGGCACGTGTCGAGGTGACACACCCGCATCATGATGCAACCCGCGACCACCAGCGGCGCGGTGGCGAAACCGAACTCCTCGCCGCCCAGCAGGGCGGCGACCACGACGTCGCGACCGGTCTTGAGCTGGCCGTCGACCTGCACGACGATCCGGTCGCGGAGTCCGTTGAGCAGCAGGGTCTGCTGGGTCTCGGCCAGGCCGATCTCCCACGGCGCACCGGCGTGCTTGACCGAGGTCAACGGCGTTGCGCCGGTACCGCCGTCGTGCCCTGAGATGAGGACGACGTCGGCGTGCGCCTTCGAGACACCGGCCGCGACGGTACCCACGCCCACCTCGGACACCAGCTTCACGTGGATGCGGGCCTGCGGGTTGGCGTTCTTCAGGTCGTGGATCAGCTGCGCGAGATCCTCGATCGAGTAGATGTCGTGGTGCGGGGGCGGCGAGATGAGGCCGACGCCCGGCGTCGAACCACGGACCTCGGCGACCCACGGGTACACCTTGTGCGGCGGCAGCTGCCCGCCCTCACCCGGCTTCGCACCCTGCGCCATCTTGATCTGGATGTCGGTGCAGTTCGACAGGTAGTGCGAGGTGACGCCGAAGCGGCCCGACGCGACCTGCTTGATCGCGCTGCGGCGCCAGTCACCGTTCTCGTCGTGATGGAAGCGCCGCGGATCCTCGCCGCCCTCACCGGAATTCGAGCGACCACCGAGCCGGTTCATGGCGATCGCGAGGGTCTCGTGCGCCTCCGCGGAGATCGAACCGAAGCTCATCGCGCCGGTCGAGAACCGCTTCACGATCTCGCGGGCCGGTTCGACCTTCTCGATCGGGATCGGGTCGCGGTCACCGAAATTGAAGTCGAACAGGCCGCGCAGCGACGCCATCTGGCGGGACTGGTCGTCCACCAGCTTCGTGTACTCCTTGAACACCTTGTACTGGCCGGTGCGCGTGGAGTGCTGGAGCTTGAAGACGGTGTCCGGGTTGAACAGGTGGTACTCGCCTTCGCGGCGCCACTGGTACTCGCCGCCGACCTCGAGCTCGCGGTGGGCGCGCTCGGACGGGCGATCGGAGAACGCCAGCGCGTGGCGGGTCGCGACGTCGGCGGCGATCTCGTCGAGACCGATGCCGTCGAGCTGGCTGTTGAGCCCGGTGAAGAACTCGTCGACGGTCTCCTGCGAGATACCGATGACCTGGAAGAGCTGTGCACCGGTGTACGAGGCGAGGGTCGAGATGCCCATCTTGCTCATCACCTTCAGCACGCCCTTGCCGGCGGCCTTGATGTAGTTCTTCTGCGCGGTGGCGAAGTCGAGGTTGCCGAGCACACCGCGCTCGGTCATGTCCTCGATCGACTCGAAGGCCATGTACGGATTCACCGCTGCCGCACCGAAACCGACGAGTGCGGCCACGTGGTGGACCTCGCGGCAGTCACCGGACTCGACGATGAGACCGGCCTGGGTGCGCTTGCGTTCCCGCACCAGGTGGTGGTGCACCGCAGCCGTCAGCAGCAGCGACGGGATGGGTGCGTAGGTCTCGTCCGACTCGCGGTCGGACAGGATGACCAGGTTCACGCCGTCGTCGATCGCGGCGCTGACCTTCGCACGCACCTCGTCGAGGGCCTTGCGCAGACCGGCGCCACCCTCGGCTACCGGGTAGAGGCCGTGGATGTGGACGCTGCGGAAACCGGGCAGTGCGTCGTTGGAGTTGATCTCCACCAATTTCGCGAGCGTGTCGTTGTCGAGGACCGGCGACGGCAGCTCGATCTGACGGCACGACTCGGGGCCGGGGTTCAACAGGTCGGCCTCGGTGCCGATGGTGCCGCCGACGCTGGTGACGATCTCTTCGCGGATCGCATCGAGCGGCGGGTTGGTCACCTGGGCGAACAGCTGCTGGAAGTAGTCGAACAGCATGCGCGGGCGCTTGGACAGCACCGCGATCGGGGTGTCGGTACCCATCGAGCCGAGTGCCTCGGCACCGGTCTTCGCCATCGGCGCGACCAGCAGGTCGAGTTCCTCACGGGTGTAGCCGAACACCTGCTGGCGCAACGCGACCCGGTCGTGCGGCATGTGCTGATGCGGCGGCGCCTCGATGTCGTCGACCGCGACCAGTCCCTGCTCGAGCCACTCACCGTAGGGGTGCTCGGCGGCGAGCTCGTCCTTGATCTCCTCGTCGTCGACGATGCGGCCGGCAGCGGTGTCCACCAGGAACATGCGGCCGGGCTGAAGACGCATCTTCTGCACGACGTCGGAGTGATCGATGTCGAGCACGCCGACCTCGGAGGCCATCACGACGAGCCCGTCCTTGGTGACCCAGATCCGACTGGGCCGCAGGCCGTTCCGGTCGAGCACGGCACCCACGACGGTGCCGTCGGTGAAGCACACCGACGCCGGTCCGTCCCAGGGCTCCATCAGCGCGGAGTGGTAGCGGTAGAAGTCCCGGTGCTCGGGCTTCATCGACTCGTGACGCTCCCAGGCCTCCGGGATCATCATGAGCACGGCGTGCGGGAGGGAACGTCCACCGAGGTGGAGCAGCTCGAGCACCTCGTCGAACCGGGCGGTGTCCGACGCACCCGGGGTGCAGATCGGGAAGATCTTCGACGCCGCGTCGGCCCCGAAGGCCGCGGTGTCGATGAGCGCCTCGCGGGCCCGCATCCAGTTCTCGTTACCGGTGACGGTGTTGATCTCGCCGTTGTGGGCGACGCGGCGGAACGGATGCGCCAGCGGCCACGACGGGAAGGTGTTGGTGGAGAAGCGCGAATGCACCAGACCGAGCGCGCTCTCGACACGCGAGTCCTGCAGGTCGACGTAGAACTCCCGCAGCTGCGGCGTCGTCAGCATGCCCTTGTAGACGAAGGTGCGTCCGGACAGGCTCGGGAAGTAGACGGTCTCACGTCCGGGCCCGTCGGCGCCGGCGCCCTTGTTGCCGAGTTCGTACTGGACCCGCTTGCGCACGACGTAGGCGCGACGTTCGAGTTCCATGCCCTCCGCGCCGCCGACGAACACCTGCCGGAAGGTCGGCATGGCATCGCGGGCAAGTGCTCCGAGCGAGTTCTCGTTGGTCGGCACCTCGCGCCAGCCGAGCAGGGTCAGACCCTCTGCCTCGATGACCTTCTCCACGCCCTCGCAGGCGAGGCGGGCGTCTTCCGAGCCCTGGGGCAGGAAGGCGATACCGGTCGCGTAGCTGCCCTCCGCGGGCAGCTCGAAGTCCACGGTCTCCCGCAGGAAACGGTCCGGGACCTGGATCATGATGCCCGCACCGTCGCCGGTGTTGGGCTCGGCACCCGCGGCGCCGCGGTGCTCGAGATTGACCAGCGCCATGATCGCCTTGTCGACGATGTCGCGACTGCGCCGCCCGTGCATGTCCACGACAAACGCCACGCCACACGAGTCGTGCTCGTTGCGTGGGTCGTAGAGACCCACCGGTCCCGGAGCCTGCTTCATAGTTCGCCTCACTTTGCGCGCGAGGAGTGCACGCACTACCCGTCGTCGATGTCTGGGGCCACACCCGGCCGTGTCGGGCCGCGGACCACGATGTCCCCGGCGTCGTCGTGCTCCACCCGCATCGGGGCTGACCTGGGCAGAGCCGACGATCACAGCGGCGGTGAGTCCCGGTCAGCGCCGTTGCTGACGGTCCCTTCGGGCCGCTTCGTCGGGACCCGAACCACCCTGCTCATCGCAGCTACCGCGCGCAGCACGCCAGAGCGCCCCCGGGCAGCCGTATGAGCATTGTGAGTCATTTTTCCACGCGAAGGGCTCACTCTCGAAATCCGGTTACCACAGAGACACCGCCGGTGCACGTCAGACGGAAATCCGGCGATTCGGGGTCCGCCCCGGAGACGGCCCGCGCGGGCGGTTCGGGAGCGTCGACGGTCGCGGCCCGATTGCGGCCGGGTCTCGCCCTGACCGATCCCGCACCCGCACGTCGTCGAGCCACTACCGTCAGGTGATGAGCGTCACCGTACCGGCCGATGAGCCCACCCCGGAAGCGGATCTCCTCGCGCATCCGTTCGGCCGTCTGGGCGTCGATCCGTACGGTTCGCGGCGTTCCCGTGCGGTCAACGCCTATCTGGCCCGGGTCACCTGGCCGATGATGACCGCGGCCGGGGTCAGCCACCCCCGCGTCACCGCGCAGATGATCCAGCGGACGCGCCCGGCATTGAACCGGACCATCGAGCGGATCAACCCACCCCCGGCCAACACCCGGGTGGAGATCGTGCGCGAGAACTTCCGGGGTGGGCAGGTCCGTGGTGAGTGGGTCATCGGCCGGCAGGCGAGCGCTCCGATCCCCGGTTCGCGGATTCTGTATTACATGCACGGGAGCGGGTACGTGGTGTGCTCGCCGCGAACGCACCGGGGCCTGGTCGGCCGGCTCGGCAACAAGACCGGGCTGCCCGCCTTCAGCCTGGACTACCGGCTCGCCCCCGAGCACGCCTGGCCGTGCGCGGGCAACGACGCCGTCCGCGGCTATCGCTGGCTGCTGTCCCAGGGGTACCGCGCCGAGGACATCGTGGTCGCGGGTGACTCCGCCGGCGGCCACCTGGCTCTCGACCTGCTCGCCGTCAACCACGCCACCGGGACCCCGCAACCGGGTTCGATGGTGCTGTTCTCGCCGCTCTACGACCCGACTTTTCAACTGGCCGTGCGCAATCAGCGCACCGGGGTGCGGGACCCGATCATCGACGCGATGTCCGCCCGCAAGATCCTGCGGCTCTACACCCGGACCGCCGATCCCGATCATCCACGGATGCGCGTCCGTCTCACCCCGGACATGACCCTGCCCAAGACGCTCATCCAATACGGGGCGCGCGAGGTGATGGGGGCCGACGCCCGG
The DNA here is from genome assembly GCF_016924115.1 of Gordonia sp. BP-119. Classification (NCBI taxonomy): domain Bacteria; kingdom Bacillati; phylum Actinomycetota; class Actinomycetes; order Mycobacteriales; family Gordoniaceae; genus Gordonia; species Gordonia sp. BP-119. The sequence continues at coordinate 60,736 of NZ_JAFFZF010000019.1, read as the reverse complement.
GCCACCCACGACGAGATCACCGGTGCCGGAGGGGTTTCGGTGATCCAGGCCTGGCCCGACCAGGGTCACGTCTTCCAATTGATCCCCCGCCTGTCGGCCGAGGCGCGGTCAGCCATCGACATCGCGGCCCGGTTCATCGAGTTGACCGCGCCGGTTCCTTCCGACTCGCAAACCCACCCCTTTTCCACAAACCCAGCACGCTCCGACGGGATGGGTTTACGGAAATAGGGTGGGTTTGTCAGGGGGTCAGTCCGCGAGCCACGCGCCGTGCAGCCCGGCGGGGACGCGGATCGGGAGTTCGACGGTGGCAACCGGCCCGGCCGTCGGCTCGTCGGCGGCGAGAAGGTAGAAGTACGAACGCATGTCGGCGGGGTCGGTGCCGATCGCGCCCCAGTGATCGCGTTCGGCGCCCGGGATGTAGATCGGCTCGCCGATCGCGGTTCCGGGACTCCAGAAGGTCTCGGTGCCGGCGGAGAGATCGTGGAACCAGAGACTGTCGGTGGCATCGGTGTCGCGGGGTCCCTTCGCCACCGTTGCCACGCGATGGTGGTCCCGGGTGAGCAACCGGTCGTCGACTCGCGGGAACTCCATGTTGAAGGCGTTGTCGCTGATCGTGTTCCGGGTGATGGTGCCATCCGGGCGGATGATCGCGCGGGTGAGCGCCGACGTCGCCGGCCGGGGTTCGGCGGCGAAGCCACCCGGGTAGCTCCATTCCACGTAGTCGACGGTGACACCGTCGTCGGGGCCCGGACCGTCGAAGGCGTTGGCGAAGTGCCACACCCAGAACGGGTCGGTCTGGACCCAGCGCACCGGGCCGCCGTCGCGCGGGATGAGGGCGATGCGCGTGCCGTCGTCGGGTTGCCAGGACAGCAGCGAGCCACCGGTCATCGCGGCTTCGAGGTCGAAGATCAACGGGCACACGAAGAGTACGAGATACCGCGACGTGAGGGCCATGTCGTGGATCATGACCGACTTGTCCAGACCGTCGACCGGGTTGGGCCCGGTTGCCGCCGTCCCGTCCGGATTCACGATCGACCAGGTGAGATACGGCGCTTCGAGGCTGTAGTTGAACAACACCATCTCGCCGGTGGCCGGGTCGATCTTCGGGTGCGCGGTACTGCCGACCCGCATCGCGCCGTCGCAGTCGGTCTTGGCCAGCGTCGCCAGTGTCGACGGCTCGAGCAGGTAGGGCTGGTCGGATTCGGCCATCGCCATCAACCGTCCGCCGTGGCGGACGATGTTGATGTCGGGCAGTTCGCGGTAGGTGCCGGCGAGTTCGTCCCCGACAACACTCGCGGGTGGCGTGTACCCGTCGGTGAGCCCGGACCAGAGTGCATGTCCGGCAGCCTCTTCCGCGATGACCATCGGGGTCCGGACGAAGCGGTTGGTGTACCCGACGCGACCGCCGTCGATGCTGATCCGGTGCACCATGCCGTCACCGTCGAGGGGATAGACGAACGATCCGATGGGATCGAAACGCGGATTGGGGCCGTTACGCAGGTAGCTGCCGCGCAGATCCGCGGGGATCTCGCCGCGGACGGGCAGGTCGGTGACATCGACCTCCTCCCGCTGCGGGGCGTACACACCGGTGAGGTGGGCGTGATGCGCGAGGTCGACGGGGGCGGGCGTGGGGGGCGTGGCGATGGTCATCGGATGTCCTTCGGGCGGGTCGGTAGGAGGGCTGTGCCGCGGGGGTCAGCCGGCGGTCGGGGCGGTGGAGGCGGCGGGTGCGCTGGGCGCGGCGTCGGCGATTGCCCGGGTCCGCTTGACCGCGAACACGATCAGCGCGATCGGCACGACCCAGTTGAGCAGGATGTTGCCCGGGTGGCTGCCGGACACCGACGCCGACGACGCCAGCAATCCGGCAACGATGTGCGAGCAGCCCATGAGTGCGATCGCCCCGGCCCACAAGAGGCTGATCTGGCGGTTCTTCGCGCGGAACACGGGTGAGTGCCACAGGGCGGGATCGACGGTCTCGCGGGCGTACTGCTCGGTGAACGGGACCGTGAACGCGGACACGGCCATGACCGCGGCGAGGACGAACGCCGAACCACCGCGACCGAAGAACACGAGCGCTTCGTCGACCTGAGTATCACCGACGATGCCGATGAGCGCGATGACGCCGAACAGGACGACCCCGGCGACGTCGATGATCTTCCAACCGCCGCCGGTGCGGACGGCCTCGTAGATGGTGACGGCCAGGGCCAGCGCGCAGGCGGCGATCGCGGCGAGCGTGACGTGGTCGGCACCCAGGCGTTCGGCCGCCCAGGCGAACACGAACCAGGGGGCGAGTCCCAAGATCATCGATTTGGCGTTCACGGGTGGTCTCCTTCGGTACGGCCGAGGTGGGTCCTCGTTGGGGGTACACCCACTGTCCGCCGTACCGATGACGCGTACATCTGCGTCATGACGGAGAAAACTGCGCCAACCGTGCGACGATGCTCAGTTCTGCTGCCGACCCACGACGAACGCGGCGAGTTCGACGCGGGTGCGCAGGCCGAGTTTGGCGAGGGCGTGGGAGACGTGGGTCTGCACCGTGCGGGTCGAGATGAACAGTCGGTCGGCGATCTCGCCGCCGCTCATGCCGGCCGCGACCAGTTCGGCGACGGTCGTCTCGGTCTTGGTGAGACTGTCCCAACCATGGGTCGGCCGGTCGCGTGCCGCGGGGCCGAGCCGAATCCCCAACGGACGCAACCGCGAGGCCACGCGTGCGGAGCTGGTGCTTGCTCCCATGGCACGCGTCAGTCGCATCGCTCGCCGGGCGAGCTCGCGGGCGCGGTCCCGGTCTCCCGAAAGGGCGACCGCGCACGCGGCTTCCTCCCACATGCACGCCTCGGACTGCCGGTCCCCGACCGCCTGCACGATCTCGGCGTACTCGTCGGCGGCGTGCACGATCGTCAACGGGTCCGCGTCGTGGAGCACCACCGAACACATCGCGCGGGCCACCGCGACGGGCCCGGACATGGGCCGCGCGGGCGGTACCGGGAACTCGTCGAGCCCGTCCAGAATGCTGCCGAGCAGCGCGGTGTCGCCCGCACGCGCGCCGATCCGCGCGGTCTCGAGAACGACGGTGGGCAGCCAGGAGTACAGACCGAACCGGCGGCCGTGGTCCCATGCGCTGCCGGCTGTCGTCGCGGCCGCACGTAGTTTCCGGTTCGCCTCGAGCAGCAGGGCGCGGGCGTGGGTGGGCACCGGGAAACCGAACTGGTCCGGTAGTCCCGTGTCGTCCCACGCGTCGAGGCGGGTCGACGCGGCCGCCAGATCGCCGCGCAGCACGTCGACCATGGCCCGCCCGCCGACCGCCATCGACTTCCAGCCCATGTCCGCGGAGTCCGCGCGATCCAGTCCGGCATCGAAAGATGCCGCCGAGTCGTCGAGGTCGCCGAGCCCGAGAGCTATTCCGCCGCGGGTGAACTCGTGGTAGGCGGTCATCCAGTCGGCGCCCCGGCTCGATCGCAACCGGGCGGCACCCGCGAGCAGGTCGGCCGCCGCCGCCGGGCCGTGCGCGTACTGTTCGATCAGCGACGGCCAGATGTCGGCCGACGACGTCGACAGTGTGCCGCCGGCGGATTCCGCCGCGTCCCGACGCGAGGCGAGCAGCGCGATCCCGAGCGCCTCCTCCACCTCGCCGCGCAGGAACCGGCGTAGCGCCTCGGCGATCAGGCCGGACACCGATCGGGTGGACGCGTCCCGCTCGACGTCGAAGAACGGGGTGTCCGGCGCGGGTCTTCGTCCGTCGAGAATGCCCACGTAGTGCCGCAGGTCGGTGAGCGTGCCGGCGACGTCGTCGCCGACCGGGAGCTGCAGGGTCTCGTCGATCAGGTCCCGCACCCGGTCGGTGTCCCCCTTGGCGATCAGGGCGAACAACAGGATCCGATGCAGCTCGGCGAACTCGGCGATCTCGGTCGCCAGTGCCATGCCGTCCTCGGCGACGCGTGAAGCCCGGTCGAGCTGCCCGGTTCGGGCGAGGGCGAGCGCGAGTGCGGTGTTGACCCCCGCCGACGGACGTGCGGTGCCGGCCAACGTCTCCAGGAGTTCCGCCGCGACCGCCGGTGTGCTGGCGAGTTCGCTCTCGGCGCGGCGTACCGCCGCGAACATCGCGGATTCGTCACTGCCCGAAGCGATTCGATGATGAGCCACGGACTGCGGATCGTGCCGGGTACTGGGATGGCTGGCGATCGCATCGTGCAGCACCGAGCGCAGCATCGGATCGAGTTGTCGATAGGTGACATCGGCGTACAGATCGTGGGTGAACCGCAGCGCTCCCCCGTCGTCGACGCCGACGATCCCGGCGTCGATCGCCGACTGGGCCGGCCCGACCAGCGAGGCGGGTGGAACCGCGTCGACCGCGGCCAGTTGGGCGAGCGTCGCCGGGCGGCCCCACACCGCGAGCTTCTGCGTCAGCTCGCGGGCACGACCGTCGAGGAGGGCGACGTGTTCGGCGATCGCGTCCTCGAGTCCACTCGGTACCCCCGACGCGGTGCGTGCGTCGACCGCCGCGTGACCGTCGACGATCCGGAGACCGCCCGACTGCTGCAGCGCGCGCAGCACCGAAATCACGTGCATCGGGTTCCCACCCGATGCACCGAGCAGCCCGAAGAGTTCGGCGTCCGGTGCGGCACCGACGGTCTCGATCGAGATCCGGTGGACCTCGTCGGCGCCCAGCGGGGGCAGGGACCAGTCGACGACCTCCGCTCGCGCCACCAACCGGTTCAGCAGATCCCGTTCTGGGAGCGGCCGCCGGCCGAGGAGCATCACCAGCGGTAGCACCCGCGTGGCAGCTACGAGGCGGGACAACAGTTCCAGCGTCGCCGCATCGGCGTGGTGGGCGTCGTCGACGACGAGCACGAGCGGCCCGTCGGCACACAGCGTGTCCACGCGCGCGTAGAGATCGTCGTCGAAGCCATCGGGAACCGGCGTCGGCAGATCCACTCCGAGCAGCTGCCCGGCGAGTCCGAACGGTTGGCGCCATGACAGTTCGTCTGCCCGCACCGTGCGAACGGAACCATCAGTGGCAGAGGCCAGTTCCCGGAGCGTATGGGTCTTTCCGGCGCCCGGGCCGGCGGTGATCACGCCGACCCCACGGCGGGCGGAACCCGAATCGCGTTGGGCAGCGGCGACGAAGTGGTGCATCTCGTCGACCACCGCACGACGGTCGGCGGACTGGGACGCGAGCACGAACTCAGGGTATCGGTTGTGTCCGATTCGCGTGATCCATCTGCTCACCTCACCGGCCGAACTCGGACCCGTATCCCTGCCGGTCCGCAGCCGCGGCCAGTCGCCGGTCGAGGTCGTCGGTCCAGTCGCGGGCGACCTGCGCGTCGAGCACGGCCAATCGCTCGGCCACGGGCGCGCGCTGCGCGGGCCCGCACCCGGCGAGAAGGGACTCGAACAGCGCGCGCAGGCGGCGTTGCACCTGAACCTGGCCGGTGCTGTGCCGTCGGATCTCGTCGGTCCCGATCGCGACGTAGTCCGCCCAGCTGCGCCGAATGCCGCGGACCGAGGGGTCGCTCGAGAACTGTTCGCCGCGAAGCCGCGGAGCCAGCAGGAGCAACAGGTCCTCGGTGTGGTCGAGCGCCTGGACCACGACGCTCGGGTCGTTGCTGCCCGCGGACATCGCTTTGAGCGCGATGTCCGAGATGGCCTGCAGTGCCGCGGCGGGACTCACCGAGGGTTGATGGGTGTCGCCGAAGAGCAGGCAGGCCAGCACGCGACGCTTCTCCACCTGGATCGGATCGCCGACGATCTCGATCACCGGGAGATCGTGTGGCACATGGTCGCCGACGGCGACGAGCACGTCGATCCGGACGTTCCACGACGCTGCGTATCGACGAAGACGATCACCGTTGACCGCCAGCAGGACCCGCCCCCGCGCGGTCACCTCGCCCAGCCTGATCTGCGTTCGCATCTCATCCGTCGCATTCGGGTCCGTCGCCGCGCCCGGGCCGGTCCCCAATAGCTCGGCGTCGCTCGCGTCGGAATCGGAGCGGGTACCGAACTCGGTTGCGGCGGTGCTCTCGTCGTGCCTGTCCGCCGGCGGCAGCTGCCGCACGATCGCCGACCGGCCGTCGTCGGCGATCCACTGCAGCAGGCGCGCGGTGTTCAGGATCGTCCCGACCTTCCCGACGAGCGCGATGAACAGGTACGCGCTGACGGTCGTGAGCATGAACGCGATCGCCGTGGACAGGCCGGGGGTCGGCTCGTCCGGACCCCCGACCGACAGGTCGATCGCGATGATCACGCTGTAGACGAAGGTCGCGAGGAAGAAGCCGGTGGACCATCGCATGACGGGTTCCTGCTGCAACATCGGGATCACCCGCACCGAGATCGACGACGCCCCGAACTGCATCGCGAGCGTGACGGCGGTGAACACGAGACCGGTCAGGGTCGCCATCGAACCAGCGATGACGCTGAGCAGCGTCGCCAGCGTTCCGGGATCGACTTCCAATTCGAGGAGTTCATCGAATCCGACGGTGGTCCACGCGGCGACGATCGCGAACGTCACCAGCACGACCGGCAGCCGCCAGATCGGGACCGAGCGCAGGGCCCGGCGCGTGCGCCGCCATCGGATAGCGGTCGCCAGCGCGCTCGGTACCTTCTCGGTCACCACGTCGACCGCCGTCGGGACAGACGCCGGCGGGGGAACCGGAACGGGAGCCGGCGCGTCGGGCACCCCGAAACGCCCCGCCACTGCCTCCTGCACGACGATCTTCCATCGCATCAACGGTTCTCGATATCGCTGCTCACGCCCGATCGCGCGAGCCAGTTTGCGGGGGCGGTTCTTGTATCGCCACCGGGCCCATGGTGATCGCGGCCGCGCGAGTCGCGCGGCACCGAACCACAGCAGGACCGGGACGAACATGCCCACCAGTCCGGTCCAGACCTTGCCCTTGATCAGGGTGACGATCGCCAGGAGCACGTTGAGCACGACGACACCCGCCGCGACCAGCCGTGCCACCAGGCCGTTCTCGTTCCGGATGTCCCCGACGACCTCGAACGCCCCGAACGGCTGCAACCCGAGGAGGAAGAGCAGACCGATGGCGATCGCGACGAACACCGCGTCGATCGACGTCCGCCCCTCCTCCGCCCAGTAGACGTCGCGCAGGTGGAGGATGAGCGCGAACTCGTCGAGCACGAGCGCCGCTCCGATGCCGAACAGGGCCGCCAGGACACAGTCGATCACCGGTGTCCGGAGCGGGTCGACCGCGACGAATCCGAAGCCCGCCACCAACATCGCCATCATGCCGAAGAAGGCGTGGTGCACATGCACCCCGCCCGGCGTCACGTTGCCCGGCCACCAACTGACCTCAGCGCGGATCATCCGCACGCTGAAGCGGATGAAGAGGAAGGTCAGGACGAAGGCGAGTAATAGGAAGAACAACGGCAGACGACCGGTCTCGACGATCCGCTCATCGAACCACCCGGTCATCCCCCGACCCTAGCGGGAGCGCCGGGGGTTCTCGCGGGCAATCGCGACTCTGATCTACGGGCCGAGCCGGCGCAGTGCACTCAGAGCCGCGTTGTGGCCACACATTCCGTGCACGCCGGCGCCCGGTGGCGTGGACGCCGAGCAGATGTAGACACCCGGGATTCCGGTTGCGTACGGGTCGGCAGCGATCCGGGGGCGCATCACGACCTGGAGGGGATCGTTTGCGCCGCCGATGATGTCGCCGCCGACGAGGTTGGCATTGCTCGCGGCGAGATCTGCGGGCGTGCGCACGACGGACCCGACGATCCGATCGCGCGTCCCCGGCGCGAAGCGTTCCAGCTGCGCGAGCACAGCGTTCGTGGCGTCGCCGCTGTAGCCATGCGGCACATGTGCATAGACGTACACCGGATGGACGTCACCGACCGACCGCGCCGAATCGGCCAGATATTGCTGGGCGACGAGGACGAAGGGCCGCTCCGGCATCCGGCCACGATGGATCTCGGCCTCGGACGCGACGACCTCGGCGGCGGAGCCGCACACGTGCACGGTGCCCGCCCGACCGGAGAACTCGTCCCGCCACGGAATTCCGCCGTCGACGGCGAGGTCGAGTTTGACCGCGGCGGGCGCCCGCCGAAATCGTCGATACGCTCTACGGACTCGGCTCGGGAGTGCGTCCCCCGCAAGGTCGGCGACCGCGCCGGGCTCCAGGTCGAGCAGGATCACATCCGCCGGTGGGAGGTCGGAGAGGGAGCTGACCCGATGGCCGGTTTCGATGCGGCCGCCCAGCGTTGTCAGCACCGCGGCGAGGGCCTCCGGCATTCGGGCCGTCCCGCCCTTGATGATCGGCCAGCCGTACCGATGCGAGATGGCGGCGAACATCAGCGCGAACGCAGAAGTGGTCGGCCGGGTGAGCGGGTACCACCCATGGGCGGCGTTCCCGGCGAACAAGGCCGCCGCCTCGTCCGTGTGCCACACCCGTCCCAGGACGGTTGCGGGCAGGAGAGCGGCGGGCCCGAACCGGGCAAGCGGGCCGAGATGACGCGGCACGTGCAGGAGCGGGCCCAGCACTTCCTGCGCCAGGTCGTCGAAGTTCTCCGCCAACGGACCGAACAGGCTCCGCCATCGTGGGCCGTCGACCCCGAGAAACCGACTGGTCTCGTCCAGCGAGTTCATCATGGCGCCGGCCCGGCCGTCGGGCAGCGGATGTGCGAGGTCGATCTCCGGCCAGCCCCATTCGAGCCCATGGTCGGCGAGTCCGAGGCTCTGGAAGAACGGCGATGCCAGCCCGATCGGGTGGACGGCCGCGCCGTCGTCGTGCATCAGGCCGGGCAGGATCCGCTCGGACGAGCGGGCACCACCACCGATCGTCTCGGCCGCCTCCAGCACGGTCACCACGATGCCCCGCTGCGCAAGGGTGATGGCGGCGGCGAGCCCGTTGGGGCCCGCCCCCACCACGATGGCCGAGGTCATGAGCGGCATCGTATTCGATGTGCACCGGCACAACCGCGATCGCAGAACTCGATGCCGGGCTCGACATGGTGGTTGCCCGGATGAGCCGCCCGCCTCACTGCATGTCGGGGTGATCGGAACGTCGGGCCGGCCCGGGCTCGCTGCGTCTGACGGACGCCAGGCGGGACGACGCCTGCGCGCGTAGGGCGGCGACGTCCGCTGCCGGCGCGGGCGCGGTGGACGCCGCGAGTGAGGCATCGGGCAGGTGTCGACGCAGCTCCTCGATCAACGCCGCCGCCTGCCCGGGTGGACCATCGTCGTCGTGCACCACGCAGATCGCGAACTCCGAATCGGCCAGGCGTGCCAGGGCGGAATCGGCGGGAAGCAATTCGACGCAGGTCCGGGCCCGGCGAACCAGTCGCTGCTCCCGCTCGCGCGGGTCGTCGGTCGTCCCGGAGTCGTCGACTGACCACGAGATCACCGTGACCGCCGCGGCCGACCGCCGTCCGTCGAGGAGCCCCGCGGTCGCGAGTTCCCAGCCCGCGCGGTTGAACACGCCGGTCAGCGGGTCAGCACAGACCGCGGTGAGCAGCGTCCGCGTCAGCAACCCGAACGACTCGGCCGCCGCCGGGATGGCGACGGCGACGACGATGTAGGTGCTGAGGTACTTCGGTGCGGGCGCCACGGCAAGCGCGACGACGCACCCGGCCGTCAGCACACCGATGAACGCCCACGCCTGCCGACGCGGAAGAGTGGCACGGACGTACATCGCCAGGAACATCGCCGCGATCATGCAGAGGAACTCGGCACTGATCAGCTCGTGGAACGCCATCACCGCGGGGGTGGCCACACCGGCCGCGATCATGGCCGGTAGCGGGCGCTGCGGCCGCACCGACAGCCACCCCAGCGCCGCGAGGCCCAGCACGACGGCGACCAGTCCCCCGGTCGGGTCGGACAGGGTCGCCGAGTCGTCGGTCGGGAACAGCGTGAGAGCCACGCCCACCGCGTACAGCAGCGTCGTCACCGCCAGATAGGTCCGCAGCACATGCAGCGGCGATCGCGGGAGCGGGCCCCTCAGCGCTCCCAGGTGCAGGTCCGGTCGATACATCCCCCACTCCGATCCTCGGTATCGGTCCCCGATCCGAGGTTGCCAAATCGCGTCGAGTTGCGCGACCGGCGGTGGCTGGTCTCTCGGTATGACCCATTCGGGGACGGGAGCACTGTTCGGCTCGGTTCAGGTCCTCACCCCGCCTATCCTGATCCGATGAACACCCTCGTCACCGTGGTCGTCGTCGACGATCACCCGTTCTTCCGCGACGGTGTATCCCGTGGCCTGGCGGCCAGTGGACGGGTACGGGTCGTCGGCGAGGCCGCCGACGGTCTGGCCGGGCTCGAGCTGATCCGTCGGGAGAAACCCGACGTCGCGGTGGTCGACCACCAGATGCCGCACATGACCGGCGTCGAGGTTGCCCATGCGGTGTCGCGCGACGGGTTGCCGACCCGAGTGCTGCTGCTGTCCGCGGTCACCGACGGCCCGATCGTCTTCCGGGCGCTGCAGGAAGGTGCGGCCGGTTACCTGTCGAAGGACGCCGATCGCGACGACATCGTCGGCGCGGTGACCCGGGTGGCCAAGGGAGAGACGGTGGTACCGCCGGAGCTCGCCGCGGGACTGGCCGGCGAGATCCGTGCGCAGACCCAGCGTGACGCGCCGGCCCTGAGCGAGCGAGAGCGCCAGGTTCTCACGGGATTCGCACGCGGACAGTCGATTCCACAGGTCGCCGCCGAACTCTACATCGGCGCGTCGACGGTCAAGACGCACACCCAGCGCCTCTACGAGAAGCTCGGCGTGTCCGACCGTGCGGCCGCGGTCGCCGAGGCGATGCGTCGTGGGCTCCTCGAATAGCGCGGACCCCTCGAGGCCAGGGGACGACGACGCTGGCAGCGTCGAGATCGCGGGGGCGACACGCTATCTGGGTCTCGACGAGTTCGCCGACGAGCCGCGAATCCACGACATCCTGATCGACCATGCGATCCGTGGCATCCGGATTCAGGTGGTCCTCCGACTGTTCCTGTCGCTGTTCGTGCTACTGACCGTCAGCCTCGACCCACCCGCGCACGCGGAGACGTTCAGCCTCGTGACGGCGATCCTGTACGCGGCCTGGTGCATCGGCGGAGCCGTCGTGGTCGTCCGCCACGAATCGTCGATGATCCGGTACTCGTGGATAGCGCTGCCGATCGACCTCCTCCTGCTCACCGCGCTCGCGGTCGCCGCCAGCCGGTCCAACGAATTGAGTTGGACCACCGACGTTCTCCTCAGCGGGTTCGTCCTGGTGCCGATGATCGCGGCGATCGCGTTGCAGCCCAGGACCTGTGCGGTGGTAGTGATCGTCACGACCGTGGTGTACGCCGTCTCTTCCATGCTGGCCCGCACGTCGAACGGCGAGCCGTGGTCGGTGATCATCCTGCGCATCCTCGTCGTCGCAGCGTTGGCCGTCGGCGCGATCCTGCTGTCTCGCCTACAGCGATCCCGGGTGAGAACGATCGGGGCGCTCGCCGCAGAACGCGCCCGATTGCTGGACGCGACGATGGAGATCGAGGAACGCGAACGCCGGGATCTCGCCGACAACCTCCACGACGGGGCTTTGCAGTACGTACTGGCGGCGCGTCAGGAACTCGCCACGCTCCGTGACTCCGCCGATCCGGTGACCCTCGACCGCGTGGACGGTGCGCTGCGCGACGCGGCGCAGTTGCTGCGGTCGACGCTGAGTGAGCTGCACCCGGCGGTTCTGGAACAGGCCGGTCTGTCGGTGGCCCTCACCGACCTCGCCGCCTCGTTCGGCAGCCGCGCCGGTGCCCCGACGATCTCCGTCGACACCGCGGGCTGGCCGCCCGACCTACGCACGTCCGCCGACTCGCTGCTGTTCGCCTCCGCCCGCGAACTCCTGACGAACGTGATCAAGCACGCGTCCGCGACGACGGTCGACGTCACCGCCGAGTTCGATGTTGGCCGAGCGCGCCTCGTCGTCGTGGACGACGGCATCGGGTTACCTGCCGGCATCGACGTCGAGGAGTTGATGCGTCGACGACAAGCCAAGGGCCACATCGGACTTGCCTCGCGACGCGTGCGCGTCGAAGGCGCCGGCGGCACGTTGTCGCTGTCGAACCATCCGGGCGGCGGAACCGTCGCGATCGTCGAGGTTCCCGCTCGCGTCATCTGAGGCGCGAGTGCCCGTACCGACCCGGTGTCCCCCGATCGGTGGATGCAGCGTTCACCCGCTCGATCACCCGGTCAGCGGAATCCCCCGACCACCCATCCCCGGCAGAGTCAGTGGTGTCACCAACACAACCCCCACACCACACCGGAGCCCACCATGAAAACCACCACCCGCATCGCCACCGCCACCCTCGGACTCGCCGCCGCCACCAGCATCGCCCTCGGCGCCGCCGGAGCCGCCCACGCCGGCACCCTCCCCATCACCCGCCCCGGCGAACCCACCGTCGCCATGACCATCACCAACCACACCGACAAGCCCGAATACCTCCAAGGCGCCAACGCCGACGGCGGCCAATGGATCAACGCACCCCAACACATCCTCTACCCCGGAGCCACCGAAACCATCACCGCCACCGCACCCTTCACCAACCACCTCGACGTCAACGCCATCTACCGCATCGGACTGTTCGGCCCCACCGCCAACTACCAACTCACCAACCACCCCCACAACGTCAACACCGCCATGAGCAGCATCTGGGGACCCCACGCCCAGAACTACTGGATGAACAACCACATCGACACCGGATACCCCCAGGTCAACGTCGGCTTCGACCAGTGGTGAACTACCGCGGACAAACGCAGAATGCGTCGTAGGTACCGGTTTCCGGTACCTACGACGCATTCTGTGTGGGTCGGACCTCAGGGGCCGGCGGTGGCCCCCGTCAGTGGTGGCGACGTCGCCAGCAGGTCGTTCTCCTCGTCGGTGAAAGTCCGTGCACGTGAGAGGAAACGAACTCCTTCCGGCGCCTCGAGACTGAATCCGGCACCGCGGCCTTTCACGACGTCGAGGATCAGCTGAGTGTGTTTCCACAGCTCGAACTGGTCACCGTTGATCCAGACCCGAACGGCCGGAATGGGTTCGGGTAGTTCGATCTCGCCGACCAGCACGTCTCGCTGGCCCACGCGATACTCCCCGACCGGATAACACATCGGGGCCGAGCCGTCACAGCACCCACCGGACTGGTGGATCATGAGGCCGCCGTGCAGCTCCGACAACTTGGTCAGGAGCTGCACGGCGGAGTCTGTGGCGACCACGCGATGAGGGACACTCTGCTCGGCGGTCATCGTCAATCACCTTTCATCTGCTCCCTGAGGTGCGAGGAGCGCGACCCCTCCGCTCCCTGAGGTGCGAGGAGCGTTAGCGACGAGCCTCGAAGGGCTCGACGGGTCAGAAGAAACCCTTGGCGCTCTGAGCGTAACCGACCAGGAGGTTCTTGGTCTGCTGGTAGTGCTCGAGCATCATGAGGTGGTTCTCGCGACCGATACCGGACTGCTTGTAGCCGCCGAAGGCAGCGTGTGCCGGGTAGTCGTGGTAGGTGTTCGTCCACACCCGGCCGGCCTGGATCTCGCGGCCGGCCCGGTAGGCGGTCGCGCCGTCGCGGCTCCACACTCCGGCGCCGAGTCCGTAGAGGGTGTCGTTGGCGATGTGCATGGCGTCGGCGAAGTCCTTGAAGGTGGTGACCGCCAGAACCGGGCCGAAGATCTCTTCCTGGAAGATGCGCATCTTGTTGTTGCCCTGGAAGACAGTCGGTTTGATGTAGAAGCCCTCCGACAGGTCACCGCCGAGATCCGCCGCCTCGCCGCCGATCAGCACCTCGGCACCCTCGTCCTTGCCGATGGCAAGGTAGGAGGAGATCTTCTCGAACTGATCGTTCGAGGCCTGCGCGCCCATCATGGTGTCGGTGTCGAGGGGGTTGCCCTGCTTGATCTTTCCGACGCGGTCGACGGCCTTGGCGATGAACTCGTCGTAGATGTCCTGCTGGATCAGCGCGCGGCTGGGGCAGGTGCACACCTCGCCCTGGTTGAGCGCGAACATCGAGAAGCCCTCCAGCGCACGGTCGAGGAATCCGTCGTCGGCGGACATCACGTCGTTGAAGAAGATGTTGGGGCTCTTGCCACCGAGTTCGAGGGTGACCGGGATCAGGTTCTCCGACGCGTACTGCATGATGAGCCGGCCGGTGGTGGTCTCACCGGTGAACGCGATCTTGCGGATGCGGTTGCTCGAGGCGAGGGGCTTGCCCGCCTCGACGCCGAATCCGTTGACCACGTTGAGGACTCCGGCGGGGAGCAGGTCGCTGATGAGGCTGACCAGGTACAGGATCGACGCGGGCGTCTGCTCGGCGGGCTTGAGCACCACCGCGTTACCCGCGGCGAGAGCGGGTGCCAGCTTCCACACGGCCATCAGGATCGGGAAGTTCCAGGGGATGATCTGGCCGACGACGCCGAGCGGCTCGTGGAAGTGGTAGGCGACGGTGTCCTCGTCGACCTCGGAGATCGACCCCTCCTGGGCGCGCAGCGCGCCGGCGAAGTAGCGGAAGTGGTCGATGGCCAGCGGGAGGTCGGCGGCGAGGGTCTCGCGGACGGCCTTGCCGTTGTCCCAGGTCTCGGCGACGGCCAGCTTCTCGAGGTTCTCCTCCATGCGATCGGCGATGCGCAGCAGGGCGAGCGAGCGCTCGGCGACGGGGGTCTTGCCCCATCCGGGTGCGGCCTTGTGTGCGGCGTCGAGCGCGAGGTCGATGTCCTCGGCGGTCGAGCGGGCCACCTCACAGAACACCTTGCCGTCGACGGGCGATGGGTTCTCGAAGTACTGACCCTTCACCGGCGGGGTCCACTGTCCGCCGATCCAGTTGTCGTAACGCGACTCGTAGCTCATCACCGAGCCATCGGCACCCGGCTTTGCGAAGACGGTCATGGTTGCTCCTTGCGTGTGGGCCTCAGCTGAGGACGCTCTGCGGATGTCACACGGGACACCGAAGGCGTCCGTTGTGATCTGCTGCACACTCTAGGAGCGGGTTGGTTGCACGCGCGTTGCAACGTTGGCCACCTGCTGTTCACGCAGCTCAGACCGGTTACGCCCCGTACCTCTTGTCCAGGAGTCGGATGCGGCCGCCGACGACGGCACGGTCGGGGTCGCCGGCGGGCAGGCGATGTTCGAGGCGCCGCCAGGCGGCGAGGTCGTCGCGTCCGTGGGTCGACGACGTCCACCGCCGCAGGGCCGCGACGTCGCCGGTCGCGAAGAGCCGCGACCGCAGGTCCTCGCGGAGTTCCTCGAAGATGTCGACGATGCCCGGTGCGCTCGATTCGGCGAGCAGTCCGCCGCGGCCGAGGTCGTCGACGACCGACGCGAGGTCCGAACCCGACGAGATGCGCGACCGGAGATCGTCGACGTCGGAAGTGATGTCGAGTGTGAGCCGGTAGGGCCGGCTCGCGACGACGTCGGCACCGAGGTCGCGGCGGAGTCGGGAGATCTCGGCCCGCACGGTGACCGGGTCGAGCCCTTCCTCGGCCAGCTTCAAGGCGAGTTGTTCGGTGTTCAGACCTTCCGGAAATGCTTGCAGCAGAACGAGGATCTCGGCGTGCCGGCGCGACAGGGTGCGGGCGCCGGGCCCGTCGGCGGCGCGATGCCAGCGTCCCGGACCGTCACCGAGCACGGCGAGGTGGGCCGCGGCCCGCGCGCCCGGTGACGGGTCGAAGGTGGCCGGGTCGGCGAGATCGACGGCGCCCGCCCGCAGTTCGCGCTCGACAGCGGCGACCACCGACCGGACCGCCGCCAGCGCGAACGGCGCCGCGACCTCGCGCCCGCCGGTCACGTCGATGACACCGATCACGTGCCCGGTCAGCGGGTCGTGCACGGGCGCCGCCGCACAACTCCATTCCTGGACGGGTCCGGCGAAGTGCTCGGGCCCGACGACCTGCACACTCCGATCGACGGCCAGTGCCAGTCCGGGGGCGTTGGTGCCGACGACCTCCTCGCTCCACACCGAGCCCTCGACGAAGTCGATGTGGCCGGCGCGATCACGGGCGGCCGAGTCGCCCTCGATCCACAGCAGGCGCCCGGACTGGTCGGTCAGGGCGACGACGACCCCCGTGTCGGCGATGGCGTCGACCATCAGGGACTGCACCAACGGCCGGACGGCGGTGATGGGATGCGCGGCGCGGTAGGCGGCGAACTCCGCAGGCGACATCGCGGAGGCACGATCGCCGTTCGGGGTCGCGTCGCTGGGGTCCACTCCGCCGGTCAGGGACCTCGCCCACGAGTCGCGGACGATCGACCGAACCGCATCGGCCGGCGGATTGCCGCCGGAGAGGAAGTCCTCGTACGCCCGGCGGATGCGCGTGGCCACCGAAGCCGCGTCCGTCATGCACCCTCCGTACGATCAGCCGAGTCGATTGCCCGATATGTCGACGATTCTGCCTGCCGCGGTGTGATCTCGGCAACAACCACCGAGGTCGTCGTCGTTGCGCCCCGCTCGACGTACCCGGCCTAGCCGAACCGCGCGGAGAACGTCCGCGGGGTCATACCGGTGACTGTCTTGAAGTCACGCACGAAGTGCGCCTCGTCGGCGTAGGACAGCTCCGCCGCCAGCGAGGCGAGCGTTCCCGACCGGTCGCGCAACCGCTCAGCCGCCTCGTGGAGCCGTCGACGTTGGATGAGCCACTTCGGGGTGAGACCGAGACGACGCCGGGTCAGCCGCTGCAGGCTGCGTTCGGTGAGGTGAAATCGCTCGCAGATCTGCGCGACCGCCACCACCGACGAATCGGTTTCCACGTACTCCACGATCGCGTTGATCAGCCGGCCGTCGTCGTCGAGCGGGAGATACGACCGCAGCCAGTCCTCGACGCGGTCGGTCGCAGAACGCTGGGTTGCCTCGACGCCGGGTTCGACGGCCATCACCGACCGCACCGACCGCTCGAGGTCGGTGCCCCGGTCGCCGAAGACCTCGGACAGTTCGGCATGCCGATCGGTCCATTTCCCGACGTCACCGGTCAGCACTCCCCCGGCGCCCGGCGTGAGCATCACCCCGACTGCCCAGCCGTCGCCGGTCAGCACCGTCTCCGACAACCCGGTCACCACGCCGTAGAAGCGGGCGTAGGTGTTGCTGACGACGATGAGGCAGACGGGGTACTGCAGGACGCGCTGCGGCGCCTCCGCCCCGGGCGGGACCCACCACACCGGCACCCAGAAGCGGCGCACCAGTTCGTCCAGATCGGGGCTCGGCGCCCACCGTCCGATGCGGAAGCTCGCGTCCGACGGGTCGATGAGGTGCGCGCGCTCGACGTCGTCGAGCCGCGCCGGATTGTCGGGTTTCATCAATCACCGTCCCGTGGTCTCGCGGTTGACTCTCATCATGACCGCAATCAACGACACCTCACCATTGCTCGCCCACTACGTCCGCCTCGCCGACGGCTTCGCCACCGTCCTCGATGCCGCGCCCGCCGGCACCTGGACCGCGGACTCGCCGTGCGAGGGATGGACCGGACGCGACGTCGTCGGCCACGTCATCGACACCCAGCGCGAGTTCTTCTCCCGCCACGACATCGATGCCGGACCGGCACCCTCGCTCGACGACCCGGCCGCCGCCTGGCACACCCACCGCGACACCGTCGCCGGACTACTCGCCGACCCGACCGTCGGCGAACGCACCTTCGACGGACACTTCGGACCGACCACGATCGGCGAGACCCTCATCCGCTTCTACGGTTTCGACATGGTCGCCCACCGCTGGGACATCGCCCGCGCGGCCGGCGCCGACCATCGGTTCTCCGACGACGACCTGTCCGAGATGGAAGCCGCGGTCGACGGTTTCGGCGATGCGATCTACTCCGAAGGCGTGTGTCGCAAGGTCGAGATCCCGGCCGGTGCTGATCGGCAGACGACGCTGCTCGCCCGTTTGGGTCGCGTCGCGTCCTGAGGTCCCTGCGGGGACCAGACGGCCCCTTCTGCCCCTGAGGTGCGAGCCTCCCCATGCTCGCTGAGGTGCGAGCCTCCCCATGCTCGCTGAGGTGCGCAGTCTCCTCTTGCTCCCTGCGGTGCGAGTCTCCTCTTGCTCCCTGAGGTGCGAGGAGCGATAGCGACGAGCCTCGAAGGGCCTGGTGAGCATGTCTCACCAGGACCCTTCGTGACGCGGCCTCCGCAAGCTCCGGACGCTCCTCAGGGAGCGGGGGCGGGCCTAGCCCGCAACTCAAACAGCGCTGAGCGGGGCCTCGCTCGCAACTGAGGGAGCGGGGGCGGGCCCGCACGCACCGAGGGAGCGGTGCGCAGAACTCACGGAATCCAGCCGTTGTGCCGCGGGTAGCGCGCGCGGAGGTGGCCGTAGACGTAGGTGCTCGCGAGCAGCGCGATGCCGGCACCGATCGACGGCCAGAGGAACGCGTTGTCGAGCGAATCGCGGGCCGCCGCGACGGCCCAGCCGATCACGAACAGCACGAGCGCGATGGTCGCCAGAATGCGGATCACGAGGACGACCGTGGCGAGCACCGCCCACACCGCCTCACGCGCCCGCCCCGGACTTCCCGCCACGACGGTCATCGTAATGTCGGGCCGGGCCGCGGGCAGGCCTCGCGCGTCTCGCATTTGTCCCCACCGGTCGGCGCCGCATGGACAATGGTGGGATGAAGACCATCCTCAACGTCATCTGGCTCGTCCTGTGCGGACTGTGGATGGCGATCGGCTACGTCGTCGCCGGCATCATCTGCTGCATCCTGATCATCACGATCCCGTTCGGCATCGCCTCGTTCCGGATGGCGAGCTACGCGCTCTGGCCCTTCGGACGAACTGTCATCCGCAAGCCGACCGCGGGCGTCGCGTCGACCATCGGCAACGTCATCTGGATCATCGTGGCCGGGTTGTGGCTCGCGATCGGGCACATCACCACCGGCATCGCGATGTGCCTCACGATCATCGGCATCCCCCTCGGCATCGCGAGTTTCAAGATGGTGCCGGTGTCGCTTCTGCCCCTCGGCGCCGAGATCGTCCCGACCGATCAGCAGATGCCCGGCGGTACGCCGGTGCGGATGTGATCCACCGAACGTCGCGCTGACCTCCCCCGACCCATCCGCCACCCAACCCATCCGGGACGCCGATGGATCCGAACAGGTGGCATGACACTCGGGTCCCAGACTGACGTCGCGAGCGCGTGGCTCGGCACGGACGCGACGCTGCCGCCGGTGGCGACGGCCTGTCTCTCGCTGTACGCGACCGGCGCCCGACTCCACCAGGAGTCGTTCAGCCGACGGCCCGAGTACCCCGGACACCATCCGCGCACGTCATCCTTCTTGCCGCAGCCTCGTTGCCTCCGGGCCCACGCGGAAACGTGACGCCCGCTCGCCGAGAGCGGCGTTCGGGGGGACAGCACCAGATCGTTCGACGACGGCAGGAGGCACGTGATGGCTGATCATCTCGATCCCGACGCTGCCGAATTGCTGGAGATGGCACCGCTGGTCGCGCTCGACGCATTGTCCGCCGACGAACTGCGCGACGTCCAGGCTCGGGTCGCGGCCGCGCCGCAGGATCTCCAGACCTTGTTCGACAAGCAGGTCCGCGCGACCCGCGAGGCGCTGGCCGCGATGAGCAAGACGACGGCCACGCCGCCCCCGCCGACGCTCCGCGATCGCATCCTCACCGCTGCGCGTGCCGACGCCGGTCTCGACGCGCCGGACGTCGGTGCTCCGGGCGCCGAGGCGCCGACCGGGCCGGGATCGCCGCCTCCGCAGCAGCAATCCGCGCCTGCCGCATCCGATCCGAGGGTTCCCGCCCCCGTGACGCCGACGGTCGGATCGGACGACCGACGGCGCTTGCCTCGCCGCTGGACGTATCTCGCCGCCGCGGCGGTGGCGGCCGTCGCCATCGGCGCCGCCGGGTGGGTCATGGGAGAGTCGAGCTCGCCGGAACCGGAGGTCCGCCCACTCGCCTCACCGGCCGAACAGGTCTTCTCCGCGGAGGACCTGCGGTCGACGGGCGGCCCGGTAGCTACCGGCAATGTCACCGTCTATCTCGCCAAGTCGGCGGATACCGGTGTGTTGGTCATGGATTCGGTCCCACCGCCCCAACCGGGGACCGTCTATCAGATGTGGCTCATCGGGCCGGGCGGCGCTCGCTCGGCCGGCACGATGACCGACCAGGACGTCGAACCGGTCACCACCGCGGTGCTGTCCGGGATCAACGACGCCTCGACGCTCGCGTTCACCGTCGAACCGCCCGGCGGTTCGGACCGTCCCACCACCACCCCGGTCGCACAACTGTCGTTGCTCTGAGTACCTCGTCGAAAACCACCCTGTGGAACCGGACACGCGACGCATCGTCGGCTGTCCGTTTCCTACGGGTGGTTTTCGGACTCACTTCAACAGCGCGCGAATCGCCTCGATGCTGTCGGCCTGCGCGGGAGTCTTGTCCGGGCGGTAACGCACCACGCGCGCGAAGCGCAGCGCGACCCCGCCCGGATACCTCGAACTCCGTTGCGCGCCATCGAGTTCGATCTCGACGACGATCTCCGGACGCAGGTACACCGTGTACGAGTCCCGGTGCGTCTCGTGCTTCGGGAACTCCTCGGTCTGCCAGCGCAACAGCTCGTCCGTCAGGCCCTTGAACGTCTTGCCGACCATCACGAGCTCACCCGTCTCGGGATCGCGGGCGCCGAGATGCAGATTCGACAGCCACCCCGACCGCCGGCCCGAGCCCCATTCGGCACCGAGCACCACCAGATCGAACGTGTGCGTCGGTTTGACCTTCTGCCAGGCCTTTCCGCGGCGACCCGCCACATATAGTCCGTCGAGCGACTTCACCATCACACCCTCGTGGCCGTCGGCCATCGCGGCGTCGAAGTGGCTGCGGGCCTCCTCGACGCTCGGCCGGGTGACCGCGGGGATGCGCAACTGCGGGGCGATCGAGTCGATCGCGGCGAGCCGCTCGGACAGCGGCCGGTCGATGAGGTCGACGCCGTCGATGTGCAGGCAGTCGAAGAAGAACGGCTTCAGCAGGCGTTCGGGTTCGCCGGCCGCGGTAGGTCCAGAGCCGAACCGGCTCATGGTGTCCTGGAACGACCGCGGGCGTCCGTCGTCGGATAGCATCAGCGTCTCGCCGTCGAGGATGACCGAATCGCAGGGCAGGGAAGCGATCACCGATACGAGGTCAGGCACATTGGAGGTCACGTCGCGCAACGTGCGGGTGAACACCGAGATCTCGGTCCCTCTGCGGTGCACCTGGATTCGGGCCCCGTCGAGTTTGTAGTCGACGACGAGGTCGGGCCCGAGGAGCGCAAGCGCGGAGTCGAGGTCGTCGGCGGGTGTCGCGAGCATCGGTTCGACGGCGCGTCCGACCTCCAGGCCGACCCCCGCCAGCGACTCCGCGCCGAACCGGGCCAGCGCGGCGGTGACCGGCAGCGAACCGGTCAGCATGTTCGCGCGACGCACCAGAGCCAGATCCTGGCTGGTGACCTTCGCGATGGCGTCGGTCATGACACCGGCCAGCGCCCCCTGCCGCAATTCACCGGTGAGCAGTGCCACGAGGAACTTCTGCTCGGACTCGGTTGACGCGCCGAACAACGACGCGATGATCTCACCTCGGCGCTTCGTCGAACCCGGACCCGACGCGGACGCGAGCTCGCCGAGCGCGGCGTCGACGGCAGCGACCTCGAGGGTCGGCGAATCGGCCGGTGGTGCCATCAGTTTGGACAGCGACCGCCACCCGACACCGAGCCGGCCCTGCGGGATCTCACCCGACAGCCAGGCGACGACGACCGGCAGTTCCTCGTCGGTCGCCTGGGAGAGCGCGTCGGCGAGCACCGTCGTCTTACGGATCCGCGACCGGTCTCGCGCTACATCTGCGGAGGTCTCGACGACGTCGATCAGCCTCATGTCGCCTCACCAGCTGCCGGACGCGCATTCACCTGTCCGACGGTACGCCGAGCCCCCGATAACCCGTTCGGACTCAGACCTCGGTGAGGTCGACGGACTTGGTCTCGCGGACGCTGAGCAGGGCGATCATCGTGGCGCAGGCGGCGACCGCGAGGTACACGCCCACCCAGCCGACGCCATAGTCGGCGACGATCCACGTGGCGATGAACGGCGCCACGGCGGCGCCGAGGATCGACGCCACGTTGTAGGCCACGCCCGATCCCGTGTAGCGCACGTTGGTCGGGAAGAGCTCGGGCAGGATCGCGCTCATCGGCCCGAAGGTGAGACCCATCAGCGTCATTCCGAGGATCAGGAAGAACAGCATCATGCCGTCGGTCATCGACGCCGGGTCGAGCAGCCACTGGAAGCACAGCCCGAAGACGATGATCGCCGCGGTGATCACGATGAGGAACGCGCGGCGGCCGTACCGGTCGGCGAGGCGACCCGAGATCGGCACGCACGCGGCGAAGAAGAGGACCGCGACGAGCTGCAGCTGCAGGAAGTCGACGTAGCTGATGGAAAGCTTCACACCCGATTCGTCGGTCACCTTGCCGGTGCCGTAGGAGATCACCCAGGTGGTCACGATGTAGAACAGCGTGTACGTCGCGACCATGATGAACGTGCCCGCGATGAGCGGACGCCAGCTGGTCTTGACGACCTCGGCCAGCGGCGCCTTGACCTTCTTGCCGTCGGCGACGGCCTTCGCGAAGACCGGTGTCTCGGTGAGCTTCAGCCGGACATACAGTCCGACGGCCACCATGATGGCGCTGGCCAGGAACGGGATTCGCCAGCCCCAGGTCATGAAAGCGTGGTCGGGGTCGGCGGTCGCGGCGTCGAAATCGAGGGCGAGCATCAGCAGCAGGAAGGTGCCGTTGGCGAAGAAGAACCCGATCGGCGCGCCCAGCTGCGGCCACATCGCGGCCCACGCCCGTTTGCCCTTCTCGGCCGTCTCCGTGGCGAGAAGCGCTGCGCCCGACCACTCCCCGCCGAGCCCGAGGCCCTGACAGAACCGCATCAGCGCCAGCAGCGCGGGCGCGAGATAGCCGACGGAATCGTAGGTGGGCAGCAGGCCGATGACGAAGGTCGCGATGCCCATGGTGAGTAGCGACCCGACCAAGGTCGCCTTGCGCCCGATGCGATCGCCGAAGTGTCCGAACAGGATCGAGCCGATGGGTCGCGCGACGAACGCGAGCCCGAAGGTCGCGAACGACGACAGCAGCGCCGCGGTGTCATCCCCCTTGGGGAAGAACAGCACCGGGAACACGAGGACCGCGGCCGTGGCATAGATGTAGAAGTCGAAGAACTCGATGCTCGTCCCGATCATCGACGCGACCACGATGCGGCTACGGGGTACCGGCGCCTGATCGGGATGGTCGACGTTGCGGACCGCGGAATCGCTCATCCGCGCGACGTTACGCCTGCGGCTCGAGCGATCGATTCCGACCCCTGAGAACAAGCTGAGCGGACCGCGACACCCGGCGGACGCGGCTCATCGCAGTCCAACCGCGACTGCTCACTGGTCCCGGTGTGGACCCGTCAGTTGGACGAGGACGTCGACTGCCGTTGCCAGATCGGCATCCTTCGAGGTCCGAGAGCATTGTCTGTACGACCCCTCGGACGATGTCGGGTCGCGGCTGGTACCGGATGTCGATTGCGGTCGCGATGTTCCACGTGAGCAGGAAGGCATCGCGGACCGCGTGATCGTAGAGAGCTTGCACAGTTGTGTGGGTGCCGTCGAGGTCGACGACCCGTTACGTGTCGAGGACTCCGGCGAAGGCGGCGACCAGCAGGTCGGCACTTCGACGGTATCGGTGCTCGAAACCGCCTCCGTACTGGTCCGCCACCAGCGGGAACGATGCCCTGTCCATCGGTGCAGCTCGCCGAGAGTTCAGCTCCTCGCCGGTGAGGAGCGCTGTGAGACGCGTGTTTCGTTCGACGGCGGCCAGGTACAGATCACCGAGGTCGCCCCACCCCGAAGTGGTCCGGATGGCCATGTCACCGACTGTCATCTCCGAGACTTGCGCACCCACATCGTCAGTGACCGCCCGCAAAGCCGATGTATCCATTCGACGTGCCTTCTTCCGGACAGTGCCCGATCAATCTGTCGATCAGCCCCGGTGGACCGCGATGATGAGAGGATGCTCCCGCACCGCACGGGAGAAGCCGTTCGCAGCGATCTCCTGAAGGTCTTCCCGGCCGGCCGACTACCGGCAACTGCCGGTAGTCAGCCGAGCCACAACGCCGTCAGCTACCCCGTTTGATCCACTCTTCGAGGTGAGGTGCTTCGTCGCCGACGGTCGTGCCGTCGCCGTGTCCGGTGTAGACCTTGGTCTCGGGGTCGAGGGTGAAGATCTTCTCGGTGATCGAGGCGATGATCGTCGGGAAGCTCGAGTACGAGCGGCCTGTTGCGCCGGGCCCGCCCTGGAACAGGGTGTCGCCGGAGAACAGCACCTTGGCCTCGGGCAGGTGGATGACCGACGAGCCCGGCGAGTGGCCCGGGGTGTTGATGATCGTCAGCTCGGTACCGGCGACCCCGATCTTCTGCCCGTCCTCGAGATCCTGGTGCGCGACATCGGGATGGGTGTCGTTCCACAGCATGTCGTCGCCGGGGTGCAGCAGGATCGGCGCTCCGGTGGCCTGCGACAGTTCCGGGGCAACGGTGACGTGGTCGTTGTGCCCGTGGGTCAGCACGATCGCCTTGACCGTGCGGTTGCCGACGCCGGCGAGGATCGGCTGCGCCGAGTGTGCGGCGTCGATGATGATGACCTCGTCGTCGTTGCCGACGAGCCACACATTGTTGTCGACGTCCCAGGTGCCGCCGTCGAGGCTGAAGGTGCCCGAGGTGACGACGTTGTCGATACGCAGTTCGCCGCTCACAGCTCGACCACCGATCGCAGCACCTTGCCGGCCTCCATCGCCGAGAACGCGGCCTCGACGTCGTTGATGCCGATGCGTTCGGTGACGAACTTGTCCAGCGGCAGACGACCCTGCTCGTAGAGGTCGATCAGCATCGGGAAATCTCGTTCGGGGAGGCAATCGCCGTACCACGACGACTTCAACGCACCACCGCGGGAGAAGAAGTCGACCAGCGGCATCTCCAGGGTCATCTCTGGGGTCGGCACACCGACCAGCACGACGACCCCGGCGAGATCGCGCGCGTAGAAGGCCTGCTTGTAGGTTTCCGGGCGGCCGACCGCATCGATCACGACGTCGGCGCCGTTGCCGTCGGTCAGTTCCTGCACCGCGGCGATCACATCGTCGACCTTCGAGCCGTCGATGGTGTGGGTGGCACCGAGATCTTTCGCCCACTCCAGCTTCGACGCATCGCGGTCGATCGCGATGATCGTCGTCGCACCGGCCAGACGGGCGCCGGCGATCGCGGCATCACCGACACCGCCGCACCCGATGACCGCGACCGAGTCGCCGCGGCCGACGTTGCCGGTGTTCATCGCCGCCCCGATTCCGGCCATCACACCGCAGCCGAGCAACCCGGCAACAGCGGGGTCGGTGTCCGGATTGACCTTGGTGCACTGCAATTCGTGGATGAGGGTCTTCTCGGCGAACGCCCCGATGCCCAGTGCGGGGGTCAGTTCGGTGCCGTCGGTCAGGGTCATCGGGACGCTGGCGTTGAAGGTGTCGAAGCAGTACCACGGACGCCCCCGCTTACACGCTCGACACTGCCCGCACACCGCCCGCCAGTTCAGGACGACGAAGTCGCCGACCTCGACGTGGGTGACATCGGAACCGACCGACTCGACCACACCCGCGGCCTCGTGGCCGAGCAGGAACGGATACGCGTCGTTGATGCCGCCCTCGCGGTAGGCCAGGTCGGTGTGGCAGACACCGCACGCCTTGATCGCCACCACCACATCACGCGCACCCGGGTCCGGGATCACCACGTCCACGACCTCTGTCGGCGCCTTCTTGCTGCGCGAGATGACTCCCTTGACTGTCTGCGACATACGTTGTTCCTTCCGCAACTGCGTTGTTCGGGGTACGGGTGCGACGTGTGCTGCGAGTGCGGCGACGTATGGGTGACGTCGCCGGAACACATCGCCACAACCTTATCGGTACCGATCAATATCGACTACTCAGAGTGGTCGTCGTCTACTGTGATTATCTACGCGCCCGTTCGGATGTAACCGTAGTTCGACGAACCGCGCACCCGCTTCGGGTTCGGTCATCGTGAACACAGCGTCCGATCCGTCCACCCCGATCCCGTTGTTTGACCACCGACGCATCTGGCAACCCTGGTGCGGACCGCTCATCTCCACCACGAGGAGGTAGACCATGGCAGAGAAGAAGAAGGACCCTGGACCTTCGGTCAAGGACGACGAGCTCTACGAGAAGCTGCGCGACGAGGGCAACTCGAAGGAGAAGTCCGCTCGGATCGCCAACGCCGCGGCCAACAGCTCACGGTCGGACGTCGGCAAGAGCGGCGGCAAGTCCGGGTCCTACGAGGACTGGACGGTCGACGAGCTCAAGGACCGCGCCAAGGAACTCGACCTCTCGGGCTACTCCGACCTGAAGAAGGACGAGCTCATCGAGAAGCTGCGGGACCACTGAGACCCGTCTGCTCGGAGAACATCAAAGCCGCCGACCCGAGGGGTCGGCGGCTTCGATGTGTAAAGGGACGGTGCCGGTCAGTGCGCCTCTCGGCAAACAGGCCGCTCGAAGCGGCAAAAGGGTGGGACCCGGGGCATTGAGTCCGTCACCGTCGCGGGGTACAACTACGACCCCGCTCGGGATATTCCGGCCCGTCCGACGTGACCTGCCCGACACCCGCCGATGAGGCCGACCGGCCGGTCATCGGACCAGCCCGACCCGCTGGAACGCGGTCAACGCCGTCTCGCCGGTGTTCCACAGCCCGGTCACGTCGCCGCGTGCCCGAGCAGCGGTCGCCGGATCCTGGAGCGCGAGTCCGTTGCGGAACGTCAGCACGTTGTATCCGACGTCGGCGGCCCGCAGCATCGGCCCGGTCGCCCGGCCGGCGCCCACGACGCGGTCGAGGCCCTCACCGACCACGTAGAACCGGAAGATCGGTCCGAGGTTGACGCCGTATTCACGGAGTGTCGCGATGACGATCGAATTACCATGTGCGGCAATCGCATCGACGATGAAGAAGAAATCCCGCGCATTCGCCGTCGTGGCCCGGGCGTCGGCGGTCGCATAGGCGAGGTCGACGGTGATGTGCGCGTTGTAACCGGCCATCGCGACCCGTTGGCCGGGGACTGCGCAGTCGTCGGCCATGTCGAAGTAGTGCCGCCACTGGGGTGCGACAGGTCCGCCGCCGAATTCGCCTCGCACGGCGTCGAGGAACCGGTTGAGGAGTTCGAGACTGATGACGGGCGCCCACCGCGGAGTCTGGAAGACGCGCGGGTTGTTCTGCAGCGGCATCACCGCGTCGCGTTCCACCGCTGCCAGCCCGAGGGCGAACAATCCGCGCCGGTCGCGGCGGTCGGTGAGGATGTCGACGATCCCGTACAGCTTGTCGACGTTTCGTCGTAGCTGGACGAGAGGGAGGTCCTTCGAATCCTGCTCGTAGGTACTGAGTTCGACGATCCGCTCGCGGTCGGCCGGGCGGAGATCGGTTCCACACGTCTCGGCCGGTGCCGCATGCGCCGGCGCCGGGGCGGCGACCACGAGTGTTCCGATGAGGCCGAGGGCCAGCAGTGCCGCCGAGAGTGCTCGCATGGGACCCGGTGATACCCATCTGCGCGCGGGTCAATCCCTCCGACCGGGGAACGCGAGACCCTTCGTGACGCGCCCTCCGCAAGCTCCGGGCGCTCCTCAGGGAGCAGAGGAAGCGTCAGGGCAGCAGACCGGTACTGCGGGCGGTCACGACGGCCTCCAGCCGCGACGACGCCCCGAGCTTGCGCATCGCGTCCTTCATGTAACCCTTCACCGTGTACACGGTGACCCCGAGGGTCTCCGCGATACGGGCGTTCGAATAGCCCAGTGCGGCAAGGGAGATCACGTCCTGCTCCCGGCCGGTCAGTTCCACCTGCGCCGTCGACGCCGGGCTCGCGGCGATCAGGGCCTCGGTGATCGCGGCGAGTTCGTCGGCGAGCCGGGCGTCGTCGACCGTCTCGGCCAGCGACCGGAGCCGCGCGTAGGCCGCGGTCATCCGGTCGCGCATCTCCGCCTCGTCCTGCGCGGCGTGCTCGAGCCGCGCGCGGGACGCGACGATCTCGTGTTCGACGGTGCGGGCCTCCATCGCGAGGACGTCGAGCATCCGCCCGCCGATCGGGTCCGGGGTGTGCAGCGCGCCGTAGAGCACCGCCACGGGCGTCCGATCGACGATGACCGGAGCGGCCATCATGGCGCGCAACCCTTCCCGCTCGATGATCGTGTTGTAGCGATGGGTGATCCGCGGCGTGCGGAGGTAGTCGTCGACGACCATCGGGCGGTTCAGCGAGACGACCTTGCCGCCCAGCCCGTGCCCGACGTCGACCGACACCCCGTTCAACGCGCCCACGGTCGTACCGGCGAAATGCTGCAGACGCAGGTTCGACGGTCCGTTCAGGACACCCGCGAAGGCCAGTGGCACCCCACTGGACTTGCGCACCCGGCGCAACGCCTCGGTGACGATCCCGCTCAGCGGCTCGGGCATCTCACCTCACTTCTCCCCCTCTTCCGAGGGTGTTCCTGGGGCCGGTCGCGGAGGACACTGTGACTCAGCTTACTCAGTACGGAGCGAGGTTCACGATGACACAGGCCACCACGACCCCCACCGACATGGTCGAACGATGGTTGGCAATCTACGGGGCGTCCGACGCCGATGCGGCGGCACTCCTCGTCGACGGGCACGATCCCGAGGCGATCGCCTTCACGGTGATCGAGGTCGAGCAGACCGACGATCAGCAGTCCGGCGGCGTACGTCCGGTCACCACCGACATCACCTACGGCGAACTGGCCGAGCGGTCCAAGAGACTCGCGGCGGCCCTTGCGGAGATGGGCATCGGTCGTGGCGACACGGTGGGCGTCCTCATGGGCAAGCGCGAGGAGCTCGTCGTCTCGCTCCTGGCCATCGCCCGTCTCGGCGCGATCTACATCCCGCTGTTCACCGCGTTCGCGACACCCGCGATCGAGATGCGGTTGCAGGCCGGCGCCGCGAAGGTCGTGATCACCGAGCCGAGTCAGGCGGACAAGCTCGCGGGCATCGACGGGATCACCACGGTGGTAACCGGCGACCAGTTCGAAGAACTCATCGCTTCGCACGAGCCGGTCACCCAGTCGGTCGCGGTCGGCGGCGACGGCACCCTGATCCTGCTCTTCACCAGCGGCACCACCGGCGCGCCGAAGGGTGTGCCGGTCCCGGTCAAGGCGCTCGCCTCGTTCGTCGCCTACATGCACTTCGGCCTGGATGTCCGCGCCGACGACGTGTTCTGGAACGCCGCCGACCCCGGCTGGGCCTATGGCCTCTACTACGGCGTGCTCGGGCCGCTGGCCGCCGGCCGGCGCAACCTCCTGCTACACGCCGGCTTCACCCCCGAACTGACCGCGAAGATCCTCGGCGACCTCGGCGTCACCAACTTCGCCGCGGCACCGACCGTCTACCGGGCGCTCAGCAAGGACCCGCGCATCTCGGGCTTCTCGCTGCGCCGCGCGTCGTCGGCGGGCGAACCGCTGACCCCCGACGTCATCGACTGGGCGCTGCGGGCCATCAACACCGAGGTCCGCGACCACTACGGCCAGACCGAACACGGCATGTTCATCAACAACCACTGGCACGAGTCGGTCCACGAGACCCTCGTCCCGGGCTCGATGGGACAGCCGATGCCCGGCTTCGCCGCGGGGATCGTCGACGGTCAGATCGCCATCGACGTCCCGGCCAGCCCGCTGATGTGGTTCGAGGGTTACCTCGACGCTCCGGCGAAGACCAAGCAGCGCTTCTCGCCGGACGGGCGGTGGTACCTGACCGGTGACACCGGGCGAGTGGACGACGAGGGCCGCTATTTCTTCTCCGCACGCGACGACGACGTGATCATCATGGCCGGCTACCGGATCGGCCCGTTCGACGTCGAGAGCGTGCTGATCACTCATCCATCGGTCGTCGATGTCGCCGTCGTCGGGCGCCCCGACGAGCTCCGCGGCGAGGTCCTCGAGGCGTTCGTCGTCCTCGCGGACGGGGTCGAGGGCACCGATGCGCTCGAAGCCGAGCTCCAGCAGCTGGTCAAGACGCAGTTCGCCGCGCACGCCTACCCGCGCACCGTGCATTTCGTCGACGCCCTGCCCAAGACGCCGAGCGGCAAGATCCAGCGGTTCCTGCTGCGCCAGCGGTGAATGGCTGCCGTGGTGCGCCAACCTGGCGCGTAACGGCGCCACCGTGCGCGAACGATGAACCGACTGCGCGACCCGCAGCCGGGCCGCGCCAACAGCCGATCGCGTCGGGCAGACTCCGAGGACCTCGCCTGCCCCACGACGCGATCACCGGACGCGCAACCAGCGGGTCACACCCCTATCCGCTGGTTGCGCATCTCCGGTTCTGGCGAGATCAGTCCAGGAGCGCTCGTACCGAGTCGGGCGGCACGTCGCCGCTGTAGGTGACCGGGGCGTCGTACACGGTCCGCACGGGAACCACGCCGGTCCAGTCCGCCGACTCCCCACCCGGCCCGCCCGTCCGCGCCTTGGCGATCCACTGGCCGTCGACGATCGGCAGTCGCAGGGCCACCGTCGCTGCCAACTCTTTGCGCGTCGTCGGCCGGACCTCGGCCACCCTCCCCGGAATCAGCTTGTCGGACAACACTTCCAAAGCTACACGGGCGTTGTCGGCGACTTCGAGGACTCCGCGTACGACCGCCGACCGGTAGTTCGCCGAATGGTCGAAGAGGGTGTCGGCGACGACGAGCCCGTCCAGCGCGAACACCGTGAACGTCACCGGCGCACCCGCGGCGACGTGCCGGAGCGCACCCGCCCCGGTCGATCCGTGCAGCAGGATCGAGTCGCCGTCCCGGGCGAAGAGCATCGGCACCGACCATGGCAGACCGTCGACGACGGTGCTGAGGGTCCCGACTTTGGTCTCGTCGAGCAGGGCGTCGAGCAGCTCGCGATCGGCTGCCCGATCAGGCTTGCGCGTCAACGACGCCAGACGCGAAGTCACGTCGGACGGGGTACCGCCGGTCGAAGTCATGCGGACATGGTCGCCCCCGAACGCGCCCGGCTCAACAAAGTTGCTCGCCGGCGTCGGTGACCGCAGAGGGGGATCCACCCGGGGAGCAGGATGAGGCTTCCAGAATTGCCTTCCAAGCAACGGAAGAACGAGGACCGGAATTGTCCTCTATCGCTCATAGCGTGGTCCTCACACCAACCGAGAGGACACATCATGAGCACCTACACCTCCACCGAACTCAGCGTCGACGTCACCGGCGAGAAGCGCGACCTGCTCATCCTGCTGCAGGATCAGCGCAACATGCTCAAGATCACCGCACGCAACCTCTCCGACGACGATGCCCGCAAGCAGTCGACGGTCAGCACCCTCACGATCGGCGCGCTGATCAAGCATCTCGCGCACGGCGAGGAGAACGCGGCCCGCGTCATCACCGAGCGGGACGAGAACGCCGAGTTCGACATGAGCCAGGCCATGACCGAGTACGAGATGATCGGCGACGAGACTCTCGCCGGCTGGCTGACCGCATACGACCGTGGGGCAGCCGAGTTCGACCGCGTGATCGCCGACGCCGAGAGCCTCGACGAGCTGATCCCTCAGCCCACGGCGCCGTGGCAGCCGGAACGCGAGTGGCTGTCGATTCGGGCCATGATCATCCACCTCATCCGGGAGACCGCCCACCACTGCGGTCACGCCGACATCATCCGAGAGGCGCTCGACGGCCAGACCACGATGGGCGCCATCTCCGAAGGGCAGGAATGGGCCGAGCAGTGGGCCGACGCCGACTGGGCGAAGTGACGCCGGCGCGGTAGCTACACCGGGTACTTGACGATCAATCTCGTCATCGACCAATCCGCGGGCCCCCGGGCGCCGAAGACGTTGTGAGGCTGCCGGCCAGGCGCAGTCGACACCCCAACACAGATTGGATCGACGATGATCAAGCGAATTCCCCGTGTAGCAGGAGCGTTGACCGGACTGGTCCTCGCTGTCGGCGTGATGGCCGGTTGTTCCAGTGACGATTCGGACACCTCGAGTGAAACGACCGGCGCGGCAACCGAATCCAGCGCCATGATGAGCGAGAGCGCGATGGCCGATCCGGCCGCCAACCTCGTCGGACCGGGTTGCGCCGCCTACGCCGAGGCCAATCCCTCGGGACCGGCGTCGGTGAACGGGATGTCGACCGTGCCCGTTGCCACCGCGGCGGCCACCAACCCCGAGCTCACGACTCTGACACAAGCACTTTCGGGTCAGCTGAACCCCGAGGTCAACCTCGTGAAGACCCTCAACGAGGGTGAGTACACCGTGTTCGCGCCGACCGACGACGCATTCGCGAAGCTGCCCCCGGAGACCGTCGAGCAGCTCAAGACCGACGCTGACCTGCTCAACAAGATCCTGACCTACCACGTGGTCGAGGGCCAGGCGACCCCCGACCAGATCGTCGGAGAGCACACCACTCTCGAGGGTCAGCAGGTCAACGTGACCGGATCGGGCGACAACCTGAAGGTCAATGAGGCCGGCGTGGTCTGCGGTGGCGTCACCACCTCGAACGCGCAGGTGTACCTCATCGACAGCGTGCTCATGCCCCCGGCCGGCATGTGATCTCTCCGTAAACACTGCGCGAGAGTGCTTTCCACGATTCTCACCGACGCGATCCGTCGGTGAGAATCGTGCTGCGTGACCCGGGTGCGATCCGTTCGCCTCGAACACGGAAGAGTCCGGACTCCGTGGGCGGGATGACGTACGGACGCACGGGACACCGCGCCAAACCCTGAACACACACCGGTCCCCTGCGCGAGCATCACTGCTCGTCTGGGGAACCGTTGTGTGCGTTCAGGTTCGAGCGGGTTGCGCATCCGTCTCGGACCGCATCCGGCTCTCGGTCAACGCCGACACCTGTATCGGCACCCCGGTCATGTTCGCCATCCCGGCAAGTCGCTCCAGGTCGGCCGGGTCGGACGAGATGAGTGCGTTGACGTTCACGCCGCCGGCACCCAGATCGTTCTGCGCAGCCGCGTTCGCCTGCGTCCAACCGCCGGAGCCGTTGTGTCCCCATCCATGCGGGATCGCGACGACGCCGGGCTTGATGTCCTCGGTGACGGTCACGGGCAACGAGATCCGACCGTGCCGGGACTCCACCGTCGCGAGGTCGCCTTCGGCCAGCCCGCGTGCCGTGGCATCGTCGGGGTGCATCCGGGCCGCGTGGGACCGTCCGCCGCGCAACAACATCGGCGCGTTGTGCTGCCAACTGTTCTCCGACCGGATCTCGCGCATCCCGATGAGCCGCAACGGATACCCTGCGTCGTCAGCGACACCGAGTCGCTCGACCTCGGTCATCAACTCCGGTGCGGTCAACCGGATCCGGCCGTCGAGATACGTGACGTTCTTGGCCAGCTGCCCCGGCGCGAGGTCGTCGGCGACCACGACACCGTGTGGATTGTCCTCGACGAGCCGGCGGTAGGTGAGTCCACCGCGTCGAAGGCCGAATCGGTCTCCTCCCAATCCCATTCGGATCACCAGGTCCGAGACCCGGCGCGGGGTGACCGGCCGGCCCACGCGTCGCGCCAGCTGGTTGCCGACGTGCAGCGAACGGATCAGCAGGCTCTCCGACGACAGGAAGCCGATCAGTTCGTTGATCACCGTCCACTCTTCTCGCGCCTCGCCCTGCGGTGGGATCACCGCCTCGGTGGCCTGCTTGAACGGAGTGGTGAACAGGGCCTGGAACGGGAGCAGGAAGTCCTCGCGTTCATACATCGTGGTGGCCGGCAGGATGTAGTCGGCCCGGGCGTTGGTTTCGTTGCGGTAGATGTCCAGGGACACCATGAGGTCGAGTTCGTCCAACGCCGAACGTAAT
This sequence comes from Gordonia sp. BP-119, assembly GCF_016924115.1. Taxonomy (NCBI): domain Bacteria; kingdom Bacillati; phylum Actinomycetota; class Actinomycetes; order Mycobacteriales; family Gordoniaceae; genus Gordonia; species Gordonia sp. BP-119. The sequence goes on along the minus strand of NZ_JAFFZF010000019.1, from coordinate 26,952 downwards.
TCGTCGCCGTTCGGAACCGACAGCACCGGATTGCCCGCGCTGACGAACAGCGCGCGCAGCTGCCCGCGGCCCGGGGTGGTGATCTCCTTGGCCATCAACGACGCCGGCGCGGTCCCGAGGACCTGCGGCAGGCCGCCGACGCGGCTTCGGCGCCCCGCCCAGCGAAAGCTCGAAAGCCGTTGCAGCGCGGTGACGCCCAGGCGCTGACCCGGAATCCCCAGATCACCGAACATCGATCCGCCCGGCACGTCCAGGTTGCCCGCGACGAGGTTCACCATGTCGAGCAGGGCGGTCGTCAGCGTGCCGGTGCGCCCCAGTGAGGTACCCACCCGTCCGTACACCGCGGCCCGCTCCGTGCGGGCGAGCGAGCGGGCGACAGCGCGCACACGCTCCGGATCGATGTCCGTACGGCCCGCGGTCGCCTCTGGCGCGTAGGCCGCGACGAGCGTCTCGAGTTCCGCCACGCCGCGCGCCTGCCGCCGGAGCCGGTCGCGGTCGGCGAGGTTCTCGTCGAACAGCACGTGCAACAGCGACAGCAGGAACAGCGCGTCGGTGTCGGGCGTGATCGGCAGCCAGTCGAACTCTCGGGCCGTCTCGGTGTGCCGGGGATCGACGACGACGACGGACCCGCCGCGTGCGGTGATCGCGTTCAGTCCCTCACGGATACGCGGCGAACTCATCACGCTGCCGTGCGACACCACCGGATTCGCCCCGATGATCACGAGGTAGTCGACGCGGTTGATGTCGGGAATCGGCGCGGTCAGCGGGTTGCCGTACAGGAAGTGGCTGGCGACGAAGCGGTTGTTCACGTCCTGGGATCCCGCCGAGTACACGTGCGGCGTGCCGAGGAGGTTCATGAAGATCGCGGTCCACAGCGTGTGTCCGGTCGAGAACGTCGCCGGGTTGCCGAAGTACCAGCCGATCGAGTCGCTGCCGGATTTCTGGTGCACCTCGACGAGCCGGCGGCCGATCTCGTCGAGCGCCGTGTCCCATGAGATCTGCTCGAACTCGCCGTCGGGGCGTCGCCGGAGCGGGTGCCGGAGACGATCGGGATCGTTGACGATCTCGGTGAACGCGATCCCCTTCGGACACGCGAAGCCCCGCGACAACGGGTGCTCCTTGTCCGGCCGCAACGAGACCAGCCGATCGTCCTCGACGGTCGCGATCATGCCGCACAGCGGCTCGCAGATTCGGCAGTAAGTGTGTTTTTCCATCGGCATCTTGCGTCCCCTGACCTCGCGCGATGACTGGCCGCAGGCGGGCAGGCCTACGGTTGGTGTGATTCCGTTCACATCTGAAGACAAGTGTTGCATGATGACAGCACCTGAGGCATCCCCACCGAGGAGGTCCCCGTGACCGACAGCGAACCGAACGCCACACAGCCAACCGTGCGCGACGTGATCATCATCGGCGCCGGCTTGTCCGGCATCGACTGCGCCTATCGGCTGAAGGAGCAGAATCCCGACGCCGACTATCTGATCCTCGAACGCCGCGAACGCATGGGCGGGACGTGGGACCTGTTCCGGTACCCCGGCGTGCGGTCCGACAGCGACATCTACTCGCTGAGTTACCCGTTCGAGCCGTGGCGCAAGCCGCGGGCGCTGGCGCACGGAAACGACATCCGGGAGTACATCGAGGACACCGCCCACAAGTTCGCCATCGCCGAGCACATCCGGTTCGGGCAGCACGTCCTGACCGCCGACTGGGACTCGGCGACGGACACCTGGACGCTGGGGGTCGAGGTCGGTGAGGACCGGCGCCGCGAGACCCACCGGGCGAGGTTCGTCATCTTCGCAACCGGTTACTACGACTACGACAACCCCTACACACCACGGTTCGCCGGTGCCGACGACTTCACCGGCCAGATCGTGCACCCGCAGCACTGGCCCGAAGACCTCGACTACCGGGGCAAGCGCGTCGTGGTGATCGGCAGCGGCGCGACGGCGGTCAGTCTCATCCCGAGCCTAGCCGAGCAGGCCGAGCACGTCACGATGCTGCAGCGCTCGCCGTCATACATCTTCTCGTCCAAGCAGAAGCAGTACCTGGCACCGCTCGTGCAGAAGTTGTTGCCACCGCAGGCGGCGCACAAGGTCATCCGCACCAGGTACGCCGCCCAGACGGCCGCGATCGTGCACCTGACCCACCGGTTCCCGAAGCTCGGACGCAAGATGATCCGCAACAACGTCGTCGCGAACCTGCCCGAGGACTATCCGGTCGACGTCCACTTCAATCCGACGTACAACCCGTGGGACCAGCGGATGTGCATGGTCCCCGATGCCGACCTCTTCGCCGATATCACCGAGGGCAAGGTCGAGATGGTCACCGACCACATCGACCGGTTCGACGCCACAGGGGTCACCCTCACCTCGGGCAAGCACCTCGACGCCGACATCATCGTCACCGCGACCGGACTGCAACTGCTCGGCTTCGGCGGTACCCGGCTCCGCGTCGACGGCGCCGAGGTGAAACCACACGACCGTTTCGTCTTCAAGAGCTACCTCATCGAGGACGTCCCGAACCTCGCCTGGTCGGTCGGTTACACGAACGCCTCGTGGACCCTTCGCGCGGACATGACCGCTCGCGCCGTCGCCGACCTGATCAAGCACATGCGCACGAACGGCTACACCCACGCCTATCCGCATCTGGGTTCGGAGGTCATGGGTTCGCGGCCGCTGTGGGACCTCAAGGCGGGGTACGTCGAACGGTCCCCGGATGCACTGCCGAAGTCGGGCACCCGCGGTCACTGGCAGGTGCGGCACAACTACTACCGCGACGCCATCGACCACCGCATCAACAAGGTCGAGGAATCGATGGTGTTCGGCCGGGCCTGACCCGGCTCCGCGCGCGGGGCCCGGACTGGTGTCGGGGCCCCGCCGCGCGGCGTTACGGCGGTGTGGTCCAAACGGTCGAGATTTGCCGTCGACGACGTGAAAATGCTGGTCAAGCCTTGCTCCCCGTTCTGTGACGCGCCGATACTGGGCTCGGGTCGAACGATTGCCCGCCCGGGCAGGAGTGGACCAGTAGGAGCTGCGCGATGACCTATCCACCCGGTCCCCCGACCCACCCGTCGACCCCGTACGGCGCGATCCCGCCGCAGCCCGACGGTCGTCGCGCACTGACCCTCGTACTGAGCGCCGTCGTGGTCGTCCTCGCGCTCGTCCTCGCCGCGGGCATCGTCTTCGTCGTCAAGGCCCGCGACGGGGACATCTACGTCCCCGGCCTCACCCTGACCGCGGCGAACGACCCCGGGATCGATCCGTTCACCGATCCGGTCCTCGTGTCCGGGGCCGGCGACCTCCCGGCGAACGTGGCACTCACCGGTACCGCGGGCGCAGCCGGCCTCGGTGGCCGCGCGGTCAACGGCACCGACGCCGGGCTGTATGCCGCGGGAGACACCGCCGCCTGCGACACCGCGGCACTCAGCAACCGGTTGCTCGCCGATCCCCCGGCGGCTCGCGCCTGGGCCGGCGTCTATGGCATCGGCACCGCCGACATCCCGCACTATCTGAACACCCTCACCCCCGTGGTGCTGACCACCGACACCTGGGTGACCAACCACTCGTACACCTCCGGCCGAGCGGTCCCGTTCCAGTCCGTCCTGCAGCGTGGGACAGCGGTCTACGTCGACTCCGCCGGCGTCCCGCGCGCCATGTGCTCGTGCGGCAATCCGCTCGCTCCGCCGGCCGCCGCCCCGCTCGGCGGGTACCGGCTGGAGGGCCAGACGTGGGAGGGCTACAAGAGTCGATCGGTCACCCGCATCGCGTACAACAACCAGAACGTCACCGCGGTCGGCAAGTCGACGACCATCGTGCCCGCGCCGTCGGTCCCGGCTGCCCCCGGCACACCGGTTGGCGACGCGCTCCAACTGCTGAATTTCCTGACCGGGCAGATCTTCTCGCAACCGCTCGGCGGACTGCTCGACCTCAGCCGCTTCCCGCCACCGTCGGGTCTCCTGCCCACCCCGGCCGCGCTCAACACGCCGTTCGAGGCAGACACCGAAGAAGACGCCGAGCACAACGGACTGATCGCGCCGGGCGATCCCGCGGCCGCCCCGGCCCTCGAGGATCGCGCCGCAGAGCACGGCGGTCTGCCGGAAGGAGCTCCGGACTCGGACTCGGCGGCTCCGGACTCCGCTGGACCGGACTCGTCCGAATCGGACTCCTCGGTGCCACCCGCCGCGCCGGGCAGCCCGGGACCGGCCTCGGACGCGCCGCCTCCGGATGCATCGGTGCCCGCCTCCGACGCCCCGGTCCCCGAGGCGCCCGGGTACGAGGCGCCGGGTCCGGCGGCGCCCGAACCCGGGTCGGAGCCGGGCCTCCCCGGCGCGCCGGCACCGGAAGCCCCGGCCGAGGCCCCCGCGACGCCGACCTCGTTCAGCGGTTCGGGGGAGTTCATCAACAGTTTCAGCTTCGACGACGCCGGGCTGTCGGTGGGCTGCACGGCCCCCGGCAACTCTTCGGCGGGTACGGTCGCCCTCTCGTGCACCGACGGCGTGACCCGGTCGGTCGCCGGTTCGGCCCTACAGCGCACCTCGGTGTCCGGCTCCACCACCAGCACCGGGGTGTGGACCTTGACGCTGACGGCGGTCGGCGCGTCGAAGCCGGTGACCGTCCGGTCGGCGAACTGGATCGTCGCACCGCCCGCCGCCCCGGCTCCCGAACCGTCTGCGCCGGACCCCCTGACGACGGATCCGCCGGCGCCGGACCCCTCCACCCATGCCGCGCCGCCCGCCGCAGAAGCCCCGGAGGAGACGACCACCACGACCACCACGGAGAACCCACCCCTACCCGAGGCTCCCGCGGGCCCCTGACACCTGCGGTGACACCCCTGATGTGAGCTGCCCAACAGCAGGCGTCGTGGGACGTCCGTACCATCGCGCGCATGTCTGCTCTCACCACGTCGACGCCGAGCCCCGCCCGCGACCTCCGTCCGGAGTCCGTTCGCAGACGCGTCCGACGACGGGTGGCGAGCGTCGCGGTCGTGGCGACGATGGTGTCGCTGGTGATGCTCGCGCCCAGCGCGCAGGCCGATCGGATCATCAACGGTCACCTCGTCGGCGGCAAGATCGGCGAGGCCTACTCGTCGACGGGCGGCTTCTTCAAGTGGGGCGTCCCGACCGGCCCCGAGCGCGCGGGAGCCAAGCGCGGCAGATTCCAGGTGTTCTCACGCGACACGTCGTTCTACTGGCACCCCGCTGCCGACGGCGGTACGGCACACCAGGTCGGCGGCGCGATCCGGAGCCGGTGGCAGAAGGCCGGGGCCGAGCGCGGCGCGCTGGGTTATCCGGTCAGCAACGAGTACCGGTCGGGCAGCGGACGGAGCAACGACTTCCAGGGCGGTGTGGTCACCTGGTCGAAAACCGGTGGCGCGCAGATCGTCTGGGGCCAGATCCGGCGCAAGTGGGAGGAGACCGGTGGAGCGGGCGGTTACTTCGGGGTCCCACTCGGCGGCGAGTACCGAACCGGCAACCGATTCGCCCAGGACTTCCTGAACGGCACCATCTTCTGGCCCTGACGGGCACACCCGGGCCCTGATGGGCGGATCCGCCACGGTTCACTAGGACGTCCAAGTATCGTCGACGGCATGGCTTCGCGACCTTCTTCCGCCAACACCATCGACGGCATCCTCCGCAGGTCCGCGGCGCGGCATCCCGACCGCACCGCGTTGGTCTTCGACGACCGTTCCTTCACCTATCGACAACTCGACGACGCGGTGTCCGCTGCCGCCGCCGGGCTGGTGGCCCGCGGACTGCAGCAGGGCGACCGGGTGGCGGCATACGGCACGAACTCGGACGCGTATGTCATCGGTTTCCTGGCGTGCTGCCGCGCGGGACTCGTCCACGTCCCGATCAACTACGCGCTGCGGGGTGAGGAACTCCGCTATCTCGTCGTGCAGTCCGGCGCACGTGCCGTCCTCGTCGACCCCGCCCTGTCCGAACGGATCGACGAGATCCGCGGCGATCTCGCCGAGGTCGAGGAGATCGTCCCGCTGCGCGACGCCGACGATTCGCTTCTCGAGACGGCGACCAGCCCGGCCGGCCAGTTCACCTCGGCGGCCGACGGCGACGATCTCGCCCAGCTCCTCTACACCTCCGGAACCACCTCGAAGCCCAAGGGCGCCATGATGTCCCACGCGGCACTCATCAGCGAGTACGTGTCGTCGGTGATCGCCCTCGACTTCACCGCGGATGACAACCCGCTGATCGCCATGCCGCTCTACCACTCGGCGGGGATGCACGTCTTCATGCTTCCGTACCTCTCCGTGGGCGCGACCGTCCGGCTGATGGCGACCCCGGACATCCCGGAGATCCTGCGTCGCGTCGAGGCGGACCGCATCGGGTCGCTGTTCCTCGCGCCTACCGTCTGGGTTCCGCTCGCCGGTCACCCGGACCTGGCGACCAGAGATCTGTCCTCGCTGCGCAAGGCCCAGTACGGCGCGTCGATCATGCCGGTGACCGTGCTGAACCGGCTCCGCGAGCAGTTCCCCGGCATGCAGTTCTACAACTGCTTCGGGCAGTCCGAGATCGGGCCGTTGGCAACGGTTCTGCGACCGGAGGAGCACGAGGACCGGCCGTCGTCGTGCGGCCGGCCGGTGTTCTTCGTCGAGACCCGGGTCGTCGACTCCGACGGCAACGACGTCGAACCCGGGGTTGCCGGCGAGATCCTCTATCGTTCGCCGCAACTGTGCCGCGGCTACTGGGAGAACCCGGCCGCCACCGAGGACGCGTTCCGTGACGGCTGGTTCCACTCCGGCGACCTCGTCACCCGCGACGCCGAGGGCTTCATCACGGTGGTCGACCGCATCAAGGACGTGATCAACACCGGCGGCATCCTGGTCGCCTCCCGCGAGGTGGAGGACGCGATCTACACCCACGAGGCGGTCTCGGAGGTGGCCGTCATCGGCGAGCCGGACGAGAAGTGGATCGAGGCCATCACCGCGGTCGTCGTGGTGCGGGACGGCCGGTCGGTGACCGAGCAGGAACTGATCGAGCACGTCCGCTCCCGGATCGCGCCGTTCAAGGTCCCGAAGAAGGTGCGGTTCGTCGACGAACTCCCCCGCAACCAGAGCGGCAAACTGCTCAAGCGGGAACTGCGCTCGCGGTGACGGACGCGCGGCGCGACGGACCTGACATCGTCAGAACCGTTGCGCCGCAGCCACTGCCGCGTCGATGTCGGCGTGCGCGGCCGCCGGTCCGAGTATCCGCCGCAGGTCTGCCGCCGTCGGCGCATCACCGGCGGCGACCATCGCCCGGAGCCGGGTGCCGAGGTCGGCCTGCGACGTGAGTCCCAGCTCGCCGAACCAGTTGCCGAGTAGATCGACGAGTGCGTCGCCGGTTGTCTCGTCGTCGGTGAACGGCAGACCGACGCTGGTGAAGCCGTCATCGGCGTCGTAGTCGGACCGCATCCACCGGCCGTCGAAGCCGTAGATGAACCCGATCCACATCCCCTCGGTGCGCTGCCGGTCGAGGTACGGCACGATCGCCGCTTCCCACCAGCCGGGCGCATCGGCGAGCAGGTCGGTCTCCTCCTCGCCGAAGTACGTCGCCCCCTCGCGGAAATACGTCTCGGAGTACTCATGGTCGTGCCCGACGAGCACCGCGCGGCCGGATCCGGCCGACACGACGTCGGCCCAGTTGCCTCCGCCGTCGTCGTAGTGCCACCCGTGAGCGGTCGCATGCGCCTCCTGCGCCCAGCGCTCACCCCGCACGGCCAGCAGTGCCGCATACGCAGCCCACCTCGGTTTCATCTCCGCCGGGGTCGGCAACCCGACCGTTCGCAACGCCATGCCGTGACACCTCTCTGCCGGGTTTGTCCGAACCAGGGTATGGCCGTGGCCGACGGTCCCGCTCCCGGCGCACCGAAAGGAACTGAGCGATAACGGAACAGGCGAGGAATCGACGACCGGCACCCGTTCGCAGTACGGTGTGGATCGTGACGCGATGGCACCGCAAGGTTCTGACACTGGCCGTGTGTGCGGCGGTCGCGATCGGCGGTTCCGGAGCGGCCGGGACCCTCGCCGCCGGCCCGGCGATCTCCTCGCCGTCGAACCTCGGCGACGTCGGCACGGTCGTCTCCGCCAGGCCGCTCGCCCCGCAGTTCTGGGTGCCCGGCTCCGCCGACGCCACCGTCCTGACCTATGTCACGACCGACGCTTTCGGCAAGAAGGCGCTCAGCACCGGGACCGTGTTCACCCCACGGGGGACGGCACCGCCGGGCGGTTGGCCGGTGATCTCGTGGGCCCACGGGACGTCGGGGATCGGCGACGACTGCGCCCCCTCGGTCCGGGGTCCGGGCCTGCCCGAGCGCGACCTGCCGTACCTCGCCAAGTGGATGCAGCAGGGCTACGCCATCGTGGCCAGCGACTACGCCGGCCTGGGCACCCCGGGTCTGCACGCCTACCTCGACGGCCGCACGACGGCTCACAACGTCGTCGACATGGTGCGAGCGGGCCGGGAGTTCTCTTCGACTCGACCTGTCGCACAACGGTTGTCGCGCTCCTGGGCGGCGGTCGGGCAGTCACAGGGCGGCGGCGCGGCCATCTACACCGCGCGCTACGCGACCGAGTTCGGCGGTGAAGAGCTCGACTACCGGGGTGCCGTCGGCACCGGCACGCCGGCCTACATCGAACGACTGGTCCAGATCGCGGGTCCGGGTGTCCCGCCGGTGGCGATCACCCCGGCGCTGACCGCTTACCTCAGCTACATCCTCGCCGGACTCCGATACGCACACCCCGAGCTCGGCATCGATCGCATCCTCACGCCGACCGGCCGGAAGTATGTGGCCCTCGCCGAGACCCGCTGCGTCGGCGAGTTCGAGGAGCAGCTCCGGGGCGTCTCGCTCGGCGACTACTTCACCGCCCCGCTGACCAGTCTGCCGAGATTCTCCGCGACCCTGGCGAATTACCTGGGCATGCCCGAAAAGGGTTTCGACAAGCCATTTTTCATGGGCCACGGCCTGTTCGACACCGACGTGCCGTATCCCACCACCGCGGCCTATGCGGCGACGCTGACCGCCAACCGCCAGCCGGTGACCTTCCGGACCTATCCGAGCGACCACAGCGGCACGCTGGTCCGGTCGCAAGCCGACACCATCCCCTTCCTCGGCCGGCTCTTCGGAAAGTAACCGCCGAGGGCGTTCGCGCACCCCGGTACCGGCGTGGCGTCATGCCGTGGCACGATGGGATCACCGGTTGAGCAGCTGCCGTCGTACATCTCCCGGGACGGGGCCGCAAGTCGGGCTGCCGCCGTCCCCCGTAGAGAGGGCCACCCGATGCAGGCAGAGAATCCTGATGCTGTGATCGTCGACGACAGTGGCCTGAGTGCCGGACGCGCGCTGATGTCGGTGGTGTCCGCAGCACATGAGCAACTGGTGATCCTGACCGTGGAGGGCAGCATCGACGTGCTCACCGCCCCGCAATTGTCCGACGCCGTGTCGCAGGCGCTGAGCGGACAACCCGACGGTCTGATCATCGACCTGACGACCACCGAGTTCCTGGCCTCCGCCGGGATGGCGGCGCTCGTCGCGGCACACGAGGCCATCGCACCCACCGGCATGTTCGGAGTCGTGGCCGCCGGACCGGCGACCGCCCGCCCCCTCACCATCATGGGCCTCGACCAGACGATGGTGCTCTACCCGACGCTGAACCATGCGATCACGGCCATGACCACCACAGAGGGGCTGGCCGACCGTCCGGCTGGTTAGTCACAGATGGTTCGGATCTCATCGGCTCACCGAGACCCCGGCGACTCGGACGGGACGGACGCGACCGGTCTCGCATTTTCGGTCACGGCCTCTCCCGAGTCCGCCTACCGCTTCCGGCAACAGTTCGCGCAGTGGCTGGACGCGACGATCAGCGTGGACGCCGAGCGACGCAGCGACATCGTCCTCGCGGTCTACGAGGCGGTCGCCAACGCGGCCGAGCACGCCTACGCCACCCCATCGCCCGGCACCCGGCCCGGTGCCATCGATGTCCGGGCGCGGAAGACGCGCGACGATTCCCTGGAGGTCATCGTCACCGACACGGGGCAGTGGAAGACAGATGCGTCGTCGTCGCCGTACCGCGGTCGCGGACTCGCCCTGATCTCGGCACTCTGCGACGCATCCGACGTCACCAGCGGACCGCACGGGACCTCGGTGACCCTGAGCTGGCGTCAACGACAGAGCGTCTGAGAACCGCCCGTGAGACGGGTGTCCCCCGGGCTGGGGACACAAGTACTTCTTGTCGGTTAACAACCGATGCCTGAGTCAGCCGGGCCGCCGACCTAGGGGTACGGTTCGGGCAAGGCTTCGTCGACGGGTCTGTTCAAGTGACCAAGTCTGTCGGCCGAGTCACATAACCTGAAGTCCGAAGGCGGGTTCGGGGCCGGCCGTCGAACAGCTCGGTGGAGCGTGCTCCCGATCCTGGCATCGCTGCACAATGCGCATGCACGTCAGCGCACGAGGAAGGGAGTCGAGATGACCGACTTCACCGTGGACTCGAACATCGACGACGCGTGGCGCACGTTCGCGTTGCACGTCGGAGATCGTCTGTCGCATCTCGAGCCGGGCGAGACCCTCACGATCCAGCAGGACCCCGCCATCCCGGAGGGTCCGCACGGGGCGATGCGATTCTCGGTCACCGGTTCGCGCCGGCTGCGCTGCACCATCGAGGACACCGACCTGCATCCCACGCCGGAGTACTTCGCCGAGCATCTCGACCTCCTCGCCGCCCTCGGGTGGCGACGTCTGCGCAACGGAACCCACATCTTCGAAGTCGGGCGGCGCCGCGTCGATCAGCTCGCGCACACGACGGTGCTGACGCTCCGGCAGGTCTGGGAGGTCGTGCACCCCGCGTTCCTGGACCATTCGCCTGCCGCGCGCCCCGAACCCCAGATCGAGGTCGCGGTCCAGCCGTTCGACGCCGACCATCTGCGGGCCTTGCTCGTCGGCTCGCTCGAGGACCTCACCGGCTGCCGTATCCAGACCGACGCCGACGGCGACATCGCCCTGCCCACCAAGCCCGTCTCGTCGTGGCTGAGTCCGCGCAGCGACGCACCCCGCTTCGAGTTCTTCGCGCGCCTCGCCGGTGACATCACCGACCGCCGGCGCGCCGCCGACATCGTCGCCGCCCAGCCGACCATGGGGTCGGCGGTACGTGTGCATCTCCTCGAGGACGAGGTCTTCGCGACGCTGACCGTCGAGTGCGCCGTATTCCATCCGCACAACCTGAGCTCGGCGCTGGCCGAGTGGTTCACGTTCCTGGCCGACTGCGCCCCGTCGGTCATCGCCAAGGTCGGTGAGGACGCACCACTGACCGCGAGGAACGACGGCCGTTTCCCCGACGCTCTGCAGACACTGCTCGAACTCGACCCCGACGGCCGCTCGCTGTCCGCCCGCGAGGTCGCCAAGATCTGCCGGTACAGCCAGGCCGACATCCTCTCGTACATCAACACCAGCGAGGAGCAGCACCTCACCTGGCGGCGGTCGGCGGTCGACGCGGCCGCCGCGTCGGACCCGGCCGAGGCCGACGCGTGCCGCCATGAAGCCGAAGCCTGGAAGGCGACCACGCACAACCTGCGGGCGGCGCTGCGCGTCGTCGTGCTGTCCGACGACGACGCCGCGGATCGCAGCTCACCGGCCAAGTGACTCAGGCAAATCGGTACCGGCAACACCTCTGCACGTAGTCTGCGCGGACGATTTTCGACGCGGAGCATCGCACCGCGGCCAGATGAGGCGTTCAATCGGTTAGGCAACCCTCAGCGGTTCCAGTCATCGATCGGAGCCCTCACATGGCCATCACCACGGATCGCGGCGCACTCACGATCACCTTTCCCGAACTGGGTCGTGACGCGCGGTTGCACGTCACGTTCCAGCGGGCTCTGCGCACCCCGGACCCGGTCGGACGGCCCGGCTCGGTCGGCGGCCATGGCGCCCTCCGCCTGGCGCAGGGTTCACCCGACGGCGACGCGCACGCGACCATCCCGATGTGGCAGTCGGAGGCCACCTGGCTCGACTTCTCCTCGCCGCACCTGCACCCGTTCCTGGTGATGGTCGGCGTCGACGGTGTCAACGTCGTCAGCGGTAGTGCGTTCACGGGCGTGCCGGACTTCGACGCCGGCGACTACCTCGAGGTGCCCACGCAACCGTCCCTCGCCTCGTATCGGAGCCTTGCCGGCGACAACCGTCAGTTCGTCGCACCGTCGACGCACGCCGTCGGAAGCGCCGCCGGGACGCTCGTGCAGTTGACGGTCATCCCGATGCGCGCCGAAGCGTGGGCCGGACGCCGCCGTCATCTGCCGTCGGCGTCGGGGACCTGTGTGCTCTGCGACATGTCGCGAGCCGGGCAGTCCGGTGCGCATCCCCGGCTCCCCGCGCCGCGCGTGATGGGTCCGCTGGAGTCCGCGGACACCTGGCATCCGACGACGTCCGACGCCGCCGCGGTCCGCATCGTCAATTCGATCACGTGGAAATCGCTCACCGGGGAACCGGTGCCCCGCGTGGCGCTGACGAGCGCCGACTACGCCGACCACGGCCTCCCCTGGGACCCGGTCTACGACGAGACGGTCGAGCACTCCGCCCCCCTGTAGTTCTGTTGCGGGTGTCGCCACGGGTGTCTGCGCGGCGTCGTACTATTCGGATCCGGTCCGCGTACGTCCCGCCCACGAGGAGCCTGCATGTCCCCCGATTTCGACGCCGACCTCGAGGCGGCCTGGCGGGACTTCGCCGACACTCTCGCGGTTCGGGTGCCACGTCTCCTGCCGGGTCAGACGCTGTCGATCGTCGAGGCGGCCGCCGGAGGATGGCGACGACGGATGACCTTCGCGGTGGCCGGAAGTCCCGAGTCGGCGGACCGCCTGCGCTGCACCATCTCGGCGGGGGACCTCACCTGGACCGACGAGGACCGGTGGATGCGCCAGGCCACCTACATCGTCGATCGTGGCTGGTGCCGGCTCGAAGGCCGCAGCGCCTTCTGCTTCGAAGCCGATGCCGTTCGGTCCGGCGACCTCGCCGGCGCCGCCGTACGGGCGTTGCGCGAGGTGTGGGGTGTCATCCACCCATCGTTCGTGAGCATCGGCGACCCGTCCTTCGCCCGACACCACTCCCCGGCTGACCGTCTCGACACCGACGACGCCGACGAGACCGACGCCGGCCGGCCGACCGACTCGGATCGAGCCGGCAGCACGGACGCCGACACCCTGCGCTTCACCGCCCCGGCCCGTTTCCTCGACGCCCCCGTCGAGGGCGGGGTGGTGCCGCAGTCGAAAGACCATCTCGTGGAACTGGCCCGCGCCGCGATGAGCGCGGCCGGACGTCCCGCCGTGGTCAGTCCGCGCAAGGCCATCTTCCTGCGCTCGACGGGTACCTCACTGCTACGGCCGACCCGAGACGCCCGCTCCCTCGAGATCGTGACCATCCTCAGCTCGTCGGTGCCCGCACCCTCACTGCTCGGGATGGTCGTCGCCGAGTTCTCGCCGCGGTGGCCCGAAGTCGCGCTGGTCGTACGCAACGGGCTCGTCTTCGCCCAGCGCAGCATCGACGTCGCGGTCTTCAGTCCCGCCAATCTCGATGCCGCACTTCGACGCTGGGACGACTTCGCCCGGTCGGCACGTGGGGAGATGATCCGACGCCTCGAGAGCGGCCCCAAACTGGAGCACCGCCGTCGCGGCGACCGCCTTCCCGTGGCGCTGCAGGGGCTCCTCCGGGTCAACCAGAAGCTCGACAACAAGCTCTCCCCGACGACCGTGCTGGCGATGTGCCGTCAAGACCGTGAGCGGGTCCACGAGTTCTTCGACATCTGCGCCGCCGAGATGCGTGAGTGGATGGACAACCTCACGACTGCCCGAAAGGCTGAACTCGGCGACGAGGAGATCGCCCTGTGCGAGGCCGAACACCAGGCCTACGCCCGCGTCGCCCGGTTGCTCCTCACCGCGATGGACCTCGCCGACGGCTCGCCGGGGGTGTGATCTCCGCCGGTGTCCCTGCTCCTCAGAGAGCGGGGTGACGTCCCGAGCACCTCCGAGGCCAATCCGGCAACAGCCGCTCAGTCGGTGGAGCTGTACGACAGGTGCACGACGCCGTTGTCGAAGACGTCGGTGCCGACGAGCGTGAGCGGCAGGTCGGCCAGACCGTCGAACAGGCGGGCACCGCTGCCGAGGACGACCGGATAGACCAGCAGGTGCAACTCGTCGATCAGCTTGTCGCGCAGCAGCGCCCGCACGAGGGTGCCACTGCCGCTGATGTAGAGGTCACGGTCCTTCTTGAGGTCGCGGATCCAGTCCGCGTCGTAGGCCCCGATGACCTCGGAGTTCTGCCACCCGGTCGCCTCCCCGAGGGTCGAGGACACCACGTACTTGGTGGTGTCGTTGAAGAACGGGGCGCCGGGATCGTCGTCGACGGTCCGGTCCGACCAGGACGGGCCGAACATCTCGAAGGTGTTGCGTCCAAGCAGTATTCCGGTGCAGTCGGTCATGAACGAACTCAGCGTCTCGCCCAGCGCGTCGGGGAACCCGTACGGCATCGTGAAACTCGGGTCCTCGTAGCTGCCGTCGAGGGTGATGAACTCGTGGACGTGGATCTTTCCCATTGCGCTGCCTCTCGTCACTTCGGTGAACGTCACGATGTCAGACCGTGGGGCGGCGGGAAAGTCATCGGCGTCGAGAGTCTCGTGACCTCTGTCGGGGCCCTTCGAGGCTCGTCGACCTCGACGCGCTCCTTCGTCGCTTGCTCGGCCCGGCGGCTTACGCTCCTCGCACCTCAGGGAGCGGGATTTCGCCCCTCCGTCTGGTAACTCTGGACCCACACATCGGCGATCGAAGGAGATCCATGGACGTCGCAGGCAAGGTTGCCATCGTCACGGGTGGCGGTGGAGGTATCGGCGCGGCGATGGCGCACGCCCTGGTCGACGCGGGCGCGCGGGTCGTCGTCACCGATCTCGACGAGTCCGGTGCCCGGGCCGTCGCCGAGGAGCTGGGCGATTCGGCGGCCGCGCTCGCCGGTGATGCCTCGTCCGACGAACACATCGACGCCGCGGTTCGGCTGGCGGAGAACACCTTCGGTCCGGTCGACCTCTACTTCGCCAACGCCGGGGTCGGACTGGGCGGCGGTGTCGACACCGGGGAGGACGTGTGGGATCTCGCCTTCGACGTCAACCTCCGCGCCCACATACGAGCTGCTCGACGCCTCATCCCGGACTGGGTGGAACGAGGCAGCGGCTACTTCGTCAGCACGGCGTCGGCCGCGGGTCTGCTCACCCAGATCGGCAACGCGCCGTACTCGGTCACCAAACATGCCGCGGTCGGCTTCGCGGAATGGCTCAACATCACCCACGGCGACGACGGGGTCCGCGTCAGCTGCCTCTGCCCGATGGGTGTCGACACCAAACTGCTACGGCCCGACGGTAATTCCGCCACCGCAGACCAGCGGTTGATGCAGCGGGCGGTGGAGAGCGCCGGCGCGGTGCTCACCCCCGGGACGGTGGCCGCGATCGTCCTGGAAGCCGTCGCCGACGAGCGCTTCCTCATCCTCCCGCACTCGGAGGTCCTCGACATGTACCGCCAGAAGGGCGCCGACTACGACCGCTGGCTTCGCGGGATGCGCCGCTACCAGACGAGCTTGCGATGACCCTCTACGTTCGACAACCATCGTCGTCGCAGGTCCCAAGTGCCGACAGCGCCCAGCAGGAGCGAGCTGACGAGCAGACCCGAGCCCGCACCGATGCTGCCCCAGGTGCCCGCCAGCACGAGGGTGACCGGAAAGGTGATGACGAACACCACCGTGTTGCATCGCAGGATCGACTTGGTGTCCAACTCCGCCCGGAGTACTGACATCCAGATCGAATAGGGGACGCGCAGGACCGAGGCGGCCGCGAGCAGGCACAACGACGTCGTGAACTCTGAGCCCGAGTAGGCCGGGCCGAAGATCTTCCCGACGATCGGCGAGGCTGCGATCAGAACCCCTGCTCCGACGACGACCAGACATTGCGAGATGGCCCAGATTCGACGGATCTGCCCGGCCAGTGCCGCCGGATCGCGCGCGAGATGCGCGGTGAGGGCTGCTCCGATGCCATCCGGCACGAAGTCGAGCACCTGTGCCACCGCGAGCGCCAAGGCCAGAGTCGCACCCGCGACCGGTCCGGCGACGAGCGTGGTGAGGAACGGCAGCACGAGGATGAGTCCGAACGAGGTCGCGCTTCCGATGCCATCGCGAAGAGCGAACATCGGCATCTGGGCGCGATCCACCACCACGACACGGTGCGGGCTTGGGCGGTTCTCGGGGCGCTGCAGAATCCGCGGCACGAGGACGACGAACACCACGCACGCCCCGAGCGCGGCGGGCACGATCGTGGCCCACACCGCAGCGAGCGATACGACACTCGCCAACACGCAGACGAGGGCCACTTTCAGAACCACGGCGGCCACATTGACGATCGGAAGCCAGCGCGAGGCGTGCAGTCCGATCAGAGCGGCGTCCTTGAGTACGAACAGCGCCATGACGACGGACCCGCAGGCCACCAGCACGACGGTCGCCACCCGGTTCTCGAGCATGTCGCCCGCGATCATCCCGCCCATCACGCCGAAGACAGCGGCCGAGCCGATGGTGATGAGCAGGCCCTCGAGCAACCGTTCGCGACGTGGGCAGTCGAGCGTCGACAGCATCGCCTTGTAGGCACTTCCCACCCCGTACGCGGTGATGGTGCCGACCGTCGTGACAAGTGACAACAGCGCGGTCTGGATGCCGAGCGCATGTGGAGGGATGACCCGGGCCGAGACCACCCAGAAGAGCATTCCCGCCCCAGCCGTGACGAAGAAGCTCGCCACCACGGCGACGGAGTCCACCGTCATCGCCCTCGAACCGAGCATCACCGTCCTGCTCACGATGCTCACGTCTGTGGACTCAACGCGCTTCGCGCCTCGGTCATCATCGCGAAGAGGTAGCCCAGAGCTGCTGCGACGACGGTCCCGGCGAGAACGGTGCAACGTCCGAGTCCTCCGGGATCCGTCCGGCGCTGCTCGACCGTCACACTGTCACGAAGGTAACGCAGGACGGCCGCCGGGACCGTCCTGGCGAGATACGAACGCTCCGAGCTCGTAGCGTCCGCCGCCCCGACGAGGCCACTGATCTGTCTTTTGGAGACGCCCTCGCCGAACGACCGCCGCAAGACGTAGCGGACGTTTGTCCTGGCGCGGCTCACATGGTGTCGCACACGGACATCCGGGTCGAAGATGATCTTCGCAGCCGGGTCTTGACGGGCGATCCGGATACACAACTCGGTCTCTTCGCAGCCCACCGGCAGCGTGCCCACCCGTCCGAGGTCGGTGTCGAATCCCCCGACGTCGAGCAAGGTCCGGCGACGGAACGCCATGTTGCACCCCATCAGATTGCGGACCGGCGCCGGCGCGGTCGGCAAACCCGCGTAACTGCATCCCACTGTCCAGTCACATTCCCGGGGAAACCAACGGGGTCGGTCGCCGGGCCACACCGGCTCTGCGTATCCGCCCACCGCCGCAACATCGGAGTCGGTGAACTGCCCGGAAAGTCGCCGACGCCAACCGGCTTCGACGGCGGCATCGTCATCGACGAACCCGACGATCTGACCGGAGGCGAGACGGGTGCCGCAGTTGCGGGCACCGGAGAGACCGCGCTTCTCGTCGTTGGCCACCACCCAGATCAGCGGCTTGAGCGACGAGGCGAACTCCCGCCTCGCCAGGTCGAACAGCTCGTCGTTGTGGTCGATCACCACGATCAGTTCATCGTCGTCGGTCAGTTCGCGTTCGGCGGCGTCGACCGATCGGATCAGGTCAGCCCATCGGTCGGTGGTGTACGCACAGATCACCACCGACAACTTGCCGATGTCACTCTTTTCCATCAGTCCTCTTCAGTTCCGGTCGAAGTCTTCGCTCGTGCAAGGTCATTCCTCGTACGACCACACCGCAGCCCAGTCCACGAGAACCCGGCCGCGGTTGTTCCCGTCGCCTCGGGTCTCGGTCTGCAGTTGCCAGCGCATCGGTGTCGTCGGGACCCACTGCGTGCTGTCCAGGACCACGGTGTCGTCGAGCAGGTACCGCACACGCCCCGGCGACCATTCGATGGTGTAGGTGTGCCAGTCGGTGAAGCGCGCCCCGATGTCCCGGGACGGGATCTTGCACCCGTCGCAGGAACCCTCGCCCGCGAAATGCTGCCATCCACCAACGGTTCTCGACAGCCAGCCTTCGGGAAAGTCGAGTTCGCCGTCCCGCGGCCACTGTTCCGATTGCGGCCACAGGAGCCATGCGACGTAGTACTCGTCGAGGTCTGGTGTGTCGACCCGCATCCGGACCGAGTAACGCCCGTAGGTCTGGTATTGGCTACCGGTGTCGAGTATCGGTGATGCACTCGCACCCGCCGGAACCCCGTCGACGTTGTGCAGATCGAAGACGAGGTACCCGTTGTCCACACTCAGTACCTCGTCCGCTCGATACGGCCGACGGTCGAAGGTGTCCGGGAAACACCGCGGATAGGTCAACCACTGCTGACCTTCCGCGCCGGTGTACACGACGTCGTACGGGGAGCACTCGTTGGCCCAACTGCCCACCGGCGCATCACGATCGAAATCGTCGAAGAACACCTGCTTCCAGCCGGGGAGGTCTCCGCGAGGAAACCCCCGCGCCGGTGTCATCCCACATCCGACGATCGGGGCGAGGAGAACCACCGTCAGCAGTTGCAGGAATGTACGGAACCAACCACCTCGCGCACGCGTCATATCCGGCCCACCATGTAGAGCAGGGCGGAAGCGCAGGCGATCGCCGTGGTCGTGATCGCCACGACGGTGAGGACCTGTGACACGCGATCGGTGGACACCGCTCCCCATGGAGGGACCCGATGCTCGCGCCGAACGGCGGCGGCTACGAAAAGAGCTGCGGCCGTGACGAACAGTAGGACGGTCGCGATCACGGCGCGGCCTCCAGATCGATGTCGGGAGCCCCCAGGCGCTTCAGCACGTGGACCTCTCCGTCGTCGTAGGCGGAGACGAAACCGTCCCGTTGCACCATCAGCGCGAGTTGTCGGGCGACCTCGTCCGGGCTGATCCCGTACCGGTACTGCAACAGCTTCTCGTCCTCCTCGGATACCAGCAGATAGTCGATGTCCTCAGCCGCAGTGCATTCCGCCAACTCGCGCTGTTCGGCGATGCATGAGGCCCCGATGTCGTAGGCCCGCGGCAGTCCGATCGTCGAGCCCTGCCCCCAATAGGCGATCGCGGAAGACGGCGCCTGGGCCACCAGCTCGTCGGAAACCCGCACGGTGGCCGGCCGCGAATACTCGAACGAGGTGTTGAGAGCGCGATTGGAGACCCCCAACACCGCGACCACGAGAGTGAGTGCGACTGCACCGATCGCGAACACGGTGGCGGGCATGCGCGCGGAACCTCGGATTCGACGCGCCGCACCGACCACGGCGAGCGCGGCCAGTGCGGCCAGCGCGGGTGACGCATACAGAAAGCACCGTACGAGCACCTCGCCGCCGTAGCTCTGCACCACGACGAGTGCGAACGGGACCATGGAGAGGATGGCGAGGGGTGATCGGAATCGGCTCTTGCCGAGACGGAACCAGCTGATCGTGGCCACCAGGAGGAGCAGGGCGGTGCCACCGATCCTGAGGTACTGCATCCGACCGTAGACCGGATCCCCGGTGATTCTGTCAGACAGCCCGGAGCTGACACTCGCGGTGACGTCGCCGATCTCGGTCAGGATCTGATCGAGGTGCCCGAGCCAATACCCGCTCGCACCGAAGGTGAACCACGCACTGAACAGGAGCAGTCCGGCCAGCCAGAGCAGTTTGTGTCGTGTGGACCCGACGAGGGCGAGCCCCGCCAGGGCGGCAATGGTCACCATCGGGGTCAACTGGTGACTGACCACCATCGCGGCGACGAGGACGATCACAACTCCCTCGACCGCGTATGAGAATCCAGGTCCACGACCACGTGGTCGTCCTGGCACGCGTCGCCATGCGCGCCAGAAGCCGACGGGCGGGAGGGGTGAGACCCTCAGCTGCCAGATCAGCACAGCCACGATCGTCACGTACAACTGCATCGCGAGCGCCTGGGGCGCAAAGTAATCCTGCTGGTACCAGTTGAAGAGAATGTAGATGGTGATGGTCCCCCATCCGACGCGCGCGCTTCCGGACACGCTGTGTCCGAGTGCGTACAGCGGAAACATCAGCAGAGTGCCGAAGATCAGCGACGCGCTGGTGAGGAAGACCGTGCTGTCGTCGAGCCCACCCGTCCTCATCACATGCGCCGCGCCCGCGAAGAAGCCGCTCCAGCTGATCCGGCCGTCGACCGCGGGCGGCAGCGCGCCGAGCTCGGAGTACCAATCGGTCAGGAACCGGTGCACGTAGGCGGTCGGGAAAGGCGGTGTGCCACTGGACCATGCGACCGGCATGCTCATGTAGACGATGAGCATCACGTTGCTCGCGGCGAGCCCCGTCCGGTGCAGACGGCGTCGACGATACTCCCGGAACAGGGCCACACAGAGCGCAGCCAATCCGACGAAGTAGGAGACCCCGAGGATCGGCACGAGCCCGTACACGCCCGCCTGCTCGGGATGCAATCGGGCGACCGCGATCAGAAACAGGACGAGGGATCCGCCCAGCAGCGCCGCGGTGACCCGATCGAACGTCCGGACCGACGTGATCACCGCCAACGCCGCCGCTCCGGCGCCCGCGCGCAGGTCGGACGACGGACGCGGACATCGTGCTCTGATGAGTACACCGGTTGCGACGGCAGCGATCACGAGGATGACCGCCTGCGCGAGCAGCGGATGCCAGAAGCCGGCGAGGAGCGAGGCCAGCCCGATGATGGCGGTCGTGCTCAACGACAAGGCGATGGCGACGCTCGGCAGAAGTCCGTTGCGCGGCCAGCCGAACAGCCCCGCGATCGGTAGCCCGGGGAGAACCAGGGTCACACTCACCACCGCCACGGCACGGAGCCCCTCGGGCAGGAGCGGAGCCACCCCGGACGCCGTCAGAACGCACATCAGCGCCGAGACCGCGATCGCCATGATCGACAGGAGCGCGACGACGGCCGGTGCGCGGTCAGGAATCGAGTGCGCGGTCGGCGGGTTCGGTACCGCCCGCGCGATCGCGTCCTCGAGTCGGTGAACCACGGCTATCCTTCCGTGGCCCGGCCCGAACCGATCGCGGGGCGGTAGAAGGATGTCACCGCGGAGACAACCCGGTCGAGATCCGCTTCGCTCATATATGAGTGCAGCGGAAGGGTCAGAACCCGGTCGGCAGCGGCGTGGGTCACGGACAAATCGCCGCGTCGGCTGTTTCGGTAGTAGCTGAATTCATGCGCCCCCTGAAAGTGAATCCCGGTGGCGACTCCGGCGGACTTCAAGTGTTCGACCAACCGGGCGCGTTCGGAGCGACCCCCGGTCCTGATCACATAGATGTACGGAGCTACGTCAGACCAGTCCGTGTCGAACAGCTCGAGCTCGGGGATGTCGGAGAATGCCGAATCGTAGAACCGACAGTAGCTTTGGCGATTGGCGATGAACTCGTCGACCCTGGCCAATTGCGACAGTCCGATCGCGGCGGGCACCGAGCCCAGGTGGCACCGGTAGCCCTGCCGGACGACGTCGAAGTCCCAGTTGCGCTGGTTCCGATATCGCGCGTCGGTATCGGAGTCGATGCCGAGATGCCGAAGTTCCCGAAGCACCTGCAGATCAGCGGGATCGGAGGTGACGATCGCCCCACCCTCGAGCGTCGTGATCATTTTCACCGGTCCGAAGCTGAAACATGTGATGTCACCGTGTGATCCGACGCGGCGTCCAGCCCGGACGCTGCCGAAGGCGTGGGCGGCGTCCTCGATCACCCGCAACCCGTGCTCGCGCGCGATGGCCATGAGCTCGTCGAGATCGCACGGGAAGCCGAGATAGTCGACCACCAGAATCGCCTTGGTGCGAGGCGTGATCAGCTCGCGCACACGCTGCGGGTCGATGTTGAGGTACCGCGGTTCGACGTCACAGAAGACGACCTCAGCCCCGGTTCGTGTCAACGCCTGATGACCCGCGACATAGGTGAACGACGGGCAGATCACTTCATCGGACGGGCCGAGTCCGATCAGCCGGGCCGCCAGATGAAGCGCTTCGGTACACGAATTCGTCGACACGACAGTTCTTTCGGATGCGCCGAGGTAGGTTCCGACCTCCTCCTCGAACTGCTTGCTGAGTGCACCCATGCCCAGCCATCCGGCCGCGAGGGCATCGACTGCAGCCTGCTGGACATCCTCGCCCAGGTAGGGGCGGTAGACGGGCACCGTCGAGGTGGCTCGTTCCATCGAGGTCGTCATGACCAGCACCTCCACGGCGCCTCTCCGCGATCCCAGAGATCATTGAGGAAGACCTTGTCCCAGATGGTGTCCATCCCGCGCCAGAATCCGTCGTGCTGGTATGCCGACAGCTGCCCCTCAGCGGACAGGGTCTCCAGCGGCTCCTTCTCCAGCAGGGTGGCGTCGCCGGCGATGTAGTCGAGGATCTTCGGCGACGAGACGAAGAACCCGCCGTTGATCCAGCCGCTGCTGCCTTCCGGCTTCTCGACGAATCTGGTCTGCGGCGAAGAGACGTCGAGCGTGCCGAACCGCCCGGGTGGTTGCACGGCCGTCACCGTCGCGATGCTGCCCGACATCTCGTGGTGCGCCAACACCTTTCGGATGTCGATGTCGGCGACACCGTCACCGTAAGTGAACGAGAAGGTCTCGTTGCCGATGTGTTCGCGAGCGCGCAGGAGGCGGCCGCCGGTCATCGTGTCCAGACCGGTGTCGAGGAGGGTGACGCGCCACGGCACACCGTTCGACGAGTGGTTCTCGATCGCGCCGGTGCCCAGATCCACGGTGACATCGCTGGCGTGCAGGAAGTAGTTGGCGAAGAACTCTTTGATCATGTAGCCCTTGTAGCCCAGCAGCACAACGAAATCCGTGACGCCGGCGGCCGCGTAGATCTGCATGATGTGCCAGATGATCGGGCGTCCGCCGATCTCGACCATGGGTTTCGGCCGGTCGACGGACTCCTCACTGATCCGGGTGCCTCTGCCTCCTGCGAGGATCACCGCTTTCATGACCGATCACCCGTCCATCGCAGATCGGCGTCGAGCACGTCGGCGTCGAGGAGCTCGCGCAGGACTCGCAGCCGGACGAAGTCGTTTCCGTTGAACCGGTCCGCGCTCAGGCCCGCGTCGACGTAGGCGGCGTGGATCTCCGCGATGCCGGTGGCCAGGGTCCACTGCGGCGCATAGCCCGGTAGCGACGTCTCGATCTTGGTGAAGTCGACGACGTAGTTCCGGATGTCGACGACGACGTCGTCGGCGAAGGCCACCTCGCACTCGGGCACGATGTCGGCGACCATCTTCGCGACATCCCGGATCTGATGGTTGTCGCTGTTGCGACCGACGTTGAACACCTCGTTGTGCACGGTCGCCGGTGGCGCCTGCAGGACCGTGACGATCGCGTGCGAGATGTCGCGGACATGGACGAGCGGTCGCCAGGCGGCGCCATTGCTCATCAACAGCACCTTTCCGGACGTGACCGCATGCCCGACGAGGTTGTTCACCACGACATCCGTGCGGAGGCGACGGGAGATCCCGTACGCGGTGGCGTTCCGGAGAAAGGTGGGGCAGAAGGCGTCGTCGGCCAGCTCGCTGATCGCTTGTTCGGCGCGGACTTTGGATTCGCCGTACGGAGTGACGGCCTCCATCTCGGCATCCTCGGTGAGCGCACCCTCCGCGCCCGCCCCGTAGAGGCTGCACGACGACGAGAAGACGAAGCGGGCAACGCCGGCCGCCTTCGCAGCTCGGGCGATGCCCACGCTGGCATCGAGATTGATGTCGTAGGTGAGCTCCGGGTTCAGCTCGCTGACCGGATCATTGGACAGTGCCGCCAGGTGTACGACGGCGTCGAACCCCGCCAGATGACGCTGCTCGACGTCACGGATGTCCATGTCGAGCGTGGGTACGCGCAGCGGTTCCGTGCGGAAGTCGCGGTCCCGATAGTAATCGGTGTCGAGCCCGACGACGTCGTGTCCGGCGTCGACGAGCATGGGGACCAACTCGGCTCCGATGTATCCGAGATGTCCGGTGACGAGAACCCTCATCCCCGTCCTCCTGTTCGTTGGCTGTCGAGGTGCCGACTGGGCACCTTGCTGAATACCGGGGCGATCCCGGCGTAGATGTGTCTGATCTGTTCCGTCATGCGGACTTCGCTGAAGTCATCCGCTACGGCGAAAGCTCTGTGCGCGAGCCGATTCCATGACGTCCGATTGGTCAGCACGTCGTTGATCCGGTCGGCACGGTCGTCTGCCTGCGGGTCGATGGCGACACCGCACGACCTCTCGTTCACGATGTGTGCGATCTCGCCGCACGGGGTTGTCGCCACCGGCGTGCCGCTGGCCAGCGCCTCCAGCGCCGACAGCGGTAGGCCCTCCCACCGCGATGTGAGCAGGAACATCCGGGACCGGGCAACCTGTGCGCGTGTGTGCGCGTGGGTGTCCCCGACGCTGATCTGGACCACGTCCTCGAGGAGCAGTTCCTGGCGTCTTCGGAGGAAGTCGTCCTGTAGCGGTCCCGTACCGGGAGAGATCCACAGGCAACGAAGACTCTCCCGCCGTTCCGAGAGCTCCTTCACCAGTTCGAGGAACAGCAGCGGGTCCTTCTGCTCGTCGAACCGCGCGACGTTCACGAGGTCGTATGGCCTGTCTTCATAGGCCGCAATGGTGGCGCCCAGCTTCCGTACTCCGTTGTGCACGACCGAGACCCGCTCAGCAGTCACGTGCGGGAAGTTCGCGAGTAGTGACGCCCGGACGGCGCCCGACACCGCGACGATCCGCTGCGTGCGATACGACAGGCCGCGATGGTCGGTGAGCACGTTGTGTACGTGTTCGACTGTGCGGGAACCACGCCCGAGCGCAGCGGCGATCAGTCCGAGAAATCGTTGCTGACAATGGATCACGTCGGCGGATCGCAGTGCGCGGAGTGCTGCGGAGTCCGTGAGACGAAGCCGTCGGATGCCGGCATCGGCGAGCCGATGGTCCCATTCACCGGCCGCCAGCGACAGCACGTCGACCTGATGTCCCTCGCCCGCGAAGTGGGTCGCGACCTGCAGGATGAAATGACTCACCCCGCCGGGACTCATCCGATCCGTCATCACCACGATCCGACCACGCCGCTCACCGGCGTCGTCGACCTTGACGGAGGTCACGGCTCAGCCGGCCGGGTGACCCGAGGAGACCTGGGCGGCGCCTCGATGATTGTCATCAGGACGTATCGTCGCCGGCCGCCTGCCACCTCGCGCCTGCCACACGGTGCGCAGCACCCGTCGGCCGTCGGAGATCGCGTTGAGATTGGAATTACCTGTGCGACGCGGCATTTCCAGGCTCGGAACCTCGGCGATCCGCAGGCCGGCCTGCACCGCGCGTACAGTCATCTCGGCCTCGATCTCGAAGCCGGTCGCCTGCAGATCCAGAAGATCCAGGTATCGCCGATGGAAAGCGCAGAAGCCGTAACACAGATCGGTCAGCTCGGTTCGGTACAAGCTGTTGAAGAACGCGAGCAACCCGTAGTTGCCCAACCGCCGGAACCGGGTGATGTCGAGTGACCCGCCCCCGCCCATGAACCTCGACCCCTTGACGAAGTCGTAACCGTTCTCGAGGAAGTGCAGGAAATGCGTGATCTCCTGCGGAGCCATACTGCCATCGGCGTCCATCATGACGATCATGTCGGACGTCGCGGCGGCGAAACCGGTACGCAACGCACTGCCCTTGCCGGGTCCGCTCTGTTGCACGATCTTGATGTCGGGGCGGTAACTCCGCGCGGTGATGAGTGTTGCGTCGGTGGAGTTTCCGTCGATGAGGATGATCTCGTCGATCCGCTTGGGGATCTGTTCCAGCACCCACCCGATGTTCCGTGCTTCGTTGCGAACCGGAATGATGAGGCTCACCGTGGATGTCGTGGGGCCACGATCTCGGTGAGTGACGAATTGAGTGTTGCTGAGTCGATGCTGGGCATCTGGTTGCGCCGCAACAGTTGCGGTCCCGTTGTTCTGGCCGGTCATTTCGATCACTGTGTCCAATCCCGCGCACGGTCCAACCACACGTGTGTGTACGAGACTTCCCCCCGGAAGCATCGACTGAACGAGTCGAGCGAGTGCGCGTTCTGAAGTAGAGAGACAGGGCCGTCCTCCCCGACGACCCGATTCGGACAGTAGCAGAGGATCGGCGAGATGGGGAGGCGTACAGCGCGCCTGTTGAGCTTCGCGAGGCGAACGGATTCCGAACTCGGAACGCGTGGCAGCGCAACCAAACTCGTGCCAGACCACGTACCGGGCGGTATGGTCAGCCGTCCTCTCGGCCCTGAATGCGCATCCAGGGTTAATGGCCGATACACGCGGTAACGCACTGCCTTCCGGGCGCGAACACGGGTTGAAAGCCCAGCACAGCGGCCGGCCTCCACACGCGGTCGGCGGATTCAGTGAGTCGCCGTTACACGCGCTGCGTCGTCGACCTGCGATTCACAGCTGGGTTCGAAGCGTCGTCCGACGACCGCGGTCTGCGGCCCCGAGCCGGAAACACACGCCTACGCCGCGTGGTCAAGAGTCGTTCGGTTTCGATCTCAGAATCGCGAGTGTGATTCGCGGCACTGTTGGGATCCACCCGGCGGGCTCCAACGAATGGAAAGTGACCCCGAGGTCGTCAGACCTCGAGCAGGAAAGGCTGCCGGCGCGCGATGAACTCACCCACACCTCGGTCCCCGTCACGGTCGGCGCCGGCTCCCGCGCCTCGAGACGAGAGGCCGGGGCGACCCCCGGAACCGCGGGTCGAGCAGCTCATCGCGGAAGCGACCTCGCTCTTTCAGGACGCCGGCTACCGGAATGTGAGCGTCGAGGAGATCGGCGCCGCCGTCGGACTGACCGGGCCGGCGGTGTACCGGTATTTTCCGTCCAAGCAGGACA
>NZ_JAFFZF010000018.1:0-97759 GCF_016924115.1 Gordonia sp. BP-119 | reverse complement strand
CCACCAAGGAACCCCAGTGAAAAGGCTGACACAGGTCAGCGAATACCACACGCCCACAACACAATCAGGCGATCACGCGCCCCAACCCCACCCCACCTGAACCCCTTCCACGGATTCAGGCTCAGGGAGCAGGACTGCCGCGCCCTCCGCAAGCTCCGAGCGCTCCTCAGGGAGCGGGGATGGCGTTTATGTTCACGCCGGCAACGCTCCCCGCGCGGAGTGCTCCTCCGCCCACCGGAGCGCGTGGTCGGCGACCTTCTCCCACCCCGGCTCACCGCAGGTCCAGTGCGACCGCCCGGGGAACTCGTAATACTCGGTCAGCGCCTTGGACCGGCGGTACTTCTTCGCGTTCGACTTGTTCACCGCGGGCGGCATGATGTGGTCGGCCCCGCCGGCGATGAACAGCAGCGGTGCACGGTCGTCGCGCCGATAGTCCACCCAGGTTTCCTGATGTCCCGGGGTGAGGTTCGCGAACACGCCGTACTTCCACACCCACGATCCGGGCGCGGCGATCGCGTACCGGTCGTACACCGCGCGCGAGTCCTCGTCGTTCAGGGTGTTGGTGAAAGCGTAGTGCCACTCCTTCGGTGTGAAACCGGCCGCCTTGTGGCGGTTCGAGAAGCGCTTGAGGATCGGGAACAACGACTTCACCTGCGAAAGCGGCTGCTTCCGTACGCCTTCGGTCGGCGCGGAGTTGATGGCCACCGCAGCCGCACCGAGCCCGCGGTCGACCAGCAACTGCGTGAGCACGCCACCGAAGGAATGCCCCATGATGATCGGCGGCGACGGCAGCGCGCGGATGATCCCGGCAAGGTGGTCGACCGTCGCGGGCACCGTGAGATCCGCGATCACGTCGGAGTTCTCCCTCAGGGACTCGACTTCCACCTCGAAGCCGGGGTAGGCCGGGGCGATGACCCGGTACCCCTTGTCCTGGTAGTACGCGATCCAGTCCTCCCAGGATCGAGGGGTCACCCACAGGCCGTGGACGAGGACGATGGTGTCGGGCGACGGTGTGGTCATGTGCTGTCTCCGATTGTCAGGGCCCGGGCGTGGGCTCAGGGGGCGGTGTAGGTGTCGAGGAACGCGAGCAGATCGTCGTTGAGCTCGCCCTTGTGCGTGTCGGTGATCCCGTGAGGTGCACCGGGATAGACCTTCAGCTCCGCGCCGTCGACCAGTTCGGCGGAGGCCTTGCCGCCCACCTCGAACGGCACCACCTGGTCGTCGTCGCCGTGGATGACGAGAGTGGGGACGTCCACGCGTGCGAGGTCGGTCCGGAAGTCGGTGGCCGAGAACGCGGCGATGCTCTCGTAGGCGTTGTGCGCGCCCGCCTGCAGGCCCTGTCGCCAGAAGGCATCGCGCATGCCCTGCGACGGATTCTGGCCGCCTCGGTTGTTGCCGAAGAAAGGCCCGTCGGCGAGATCGCGATAGGCCTGCGAGCGATCGGCGGTGGATGCCGACCGGATGCCGTCGAACACCTCGATCGGGACCCCGCCGGGGTTGTCGTCGGTCTGGAGCATGAACGGGGGTACCGCGGAGACCAGCACGAGTTGCGCCACGCGATCGGTACCGTGCCGCCCGATGTACCGGGTGACCTCACCGCCACCGGTGGAGAATCCGACGAGCGTGAGTTCCTGCAGATCGAGATGCCGGATCAGCTCCGCGAGATCGTCTGCATACGTGTCCATCTCGTTGCCCGACCATGTCTGCGACGACCGGCCGTGTCCGCGACGGTCGTGCGCGATCGCCCGATACCCGTTCTGCGCTAGAAAGAGCTGTTGAGCTTCCCAGCTGTCGGCGTTGAGCGGCCACCCGTGGCTGAGCACGACCGGGCGGCCGACACCCCAGTCCTTGTAATAGATCTCGGTTCCGTCGAGCGTGGTGACGTAGGGCATGGGTCCTCCGGTGTCGATGTGGGATCACCGTAGGAGGAAACCGGAGCGCCGATCGTGTCGAGGCTGCACGGTTCTGTGCTGTCCGTGACGCGGACCGGTTGTGGAGGCGGTCGTGGCTCGGCGCCTCGTGCCCCCGCAACGTTTCTCAGTGTGGGGCGAGCGAGCTCCGCAGACTCCGCCGGACCGCGGCCCGGACGTCGGCGTCCGGGTCGTCGGCGGCCCCTTCGAGAATCCGCCGGACCACCGGATCGTCACTCCACTCCGCGAGGGTGAGTGCGGCAGCACGCCGGACGTCGTTGTGGACATCCGCGATGGTCTTTTCCAGCGCCGAGACCGTCGTTTCGTCTCGTGCGATCGCGAGCCCCCGCGCCGCGCCGACGCGCACCTGCCATGCGGTCTCCCGTAACGCACGGACGAGGACCGGGCCGTCGACAGCGCCGTCACCCACGACCGCCATCGCGGAGAACGCCGCGGCCCGGACGAGGGGATCTCGGTCGGCCGCCAGTGTCCGCACGGCCTCCACACCACCGCCCCCGACCGTCGCCAGTCCGTCGGCCACCGCGATCCGGACCTCACGGTCGGGATCCGTTGCGAGGCCGGCGATCAGCTCGGACTCGTCCCGTGACACCAGCGCGCGGATGGCCTCGGTCCGGACGCGGTGGTCGGAATCCTCTGTGGCGGAGGCGAACAGGTCCACCCGATCAGCGCGCACGGCGCGCAACAGGTCGACGACGGTCGCACGCACGACCGGGTCCGGGGACTCGGCGTGATTGGCGAGCGCCGACACGAACTCCGCGGTCGGGTCGATGATCTCGACGAGTTCCCGCAGCCCCGGCGTCGCCGCTCCGCGGACCGGTGCCACAGCGTCGGCCAGCGCTCCGACCACGGCCATCTCGAACCCGTCCGGGGTGTTCTCGGTCAGCACCGCGATCGCGGTTCGGCGGACCGTCGGATCCGGGTCTGCCAGATAGCCGGCGAGATCGGCGGCGTGGGTCACCGAGGTTCCGAGCAGTTCGACGATCCTCGGTGACGCCGTTGCCGTGGACTCGTCTTTCAGCGGGGTCTCACGCACCGGGCTCTCGACACCGCGGTATCCCGGGCCCGTCGACACGACCGGTTGTTCGATCGCGATCACCGTGCGGTCGGCCGGCGGGATGTGGTCCAGCCCCTCGACATCGACCAGGAAGGGTTCGACCGGCCGACCGAGGAACTCCATCGTGCCGTCGGCGGCCTTGCGGACGTTCAGGTGGTAGCCCCACTCGTCGTCCCGGCGCTCGGGGAGATCGGCACGCTCTTGATAGAGACCCCACCGACTCTCGGTGCGTGTCAACGAACTACGGGCCGCCAGTTCGGCGCAGTCGCGGATGAACGACACCTCCGCACACCGCATCAATTCGTGCGGGGTCCGCCCGCCCATCTGCTCGATCTCCGAGCGCATGCGCTCGAAGGTCTCGATGGCGATGGCGAGCTTGTTCGACGTCTTCGGCGGCGCCACATAGTCGTTGACGAATCGGCGCAGCTTGTATTCCACCTGTGGCTGGGGTGGACCGTCCGGGTGGGTCAGCGGTCGGTAGATCAGCTCGTGGGCGGCGCGCAGCTGGTCCATCGGCAATTCGGTGGGCGCAGCCAGGTCGCGGGCGGTGTCGCTGGCGTGCTGACCGGTGAGCTCGCCATAGACGAATGCGCCGATCATGTAATTGTGCGGCACGCAGGCGAGGTCGCCGGCCGCATACAGGCCGTCGACGGTGGTGCGGCCATGCTCGTCGACCCAGACGCCGGACGCGGAATGTCCGCTGCACAGACCGATCTCGGAGATGTGCATCTCGATGTCGTGGGTGCGATAGTCGTGTCCGCGGTTGCTGTGAAACGTTCCCCGCGTGGGTCGTTCGGTGGTGTGCAGGATCGACTCGAGCGATTCCAGCGTCTCGTCGGGAAGATGACTGACCTTGAGATAGATCGGGCCGCGAGCCGACTCGATCTCCGACTTCACCTCCGCCATCATGTCTCCGGACCAGTAGTCGGAATCGACGAATCGCTCTCCGTCGGCGTTCACCTGATACCCGCCGAACGGGTTCGCCACATACGCACACGCCGGGCCGTTGTAGTCCTTGATCAGCGGGTTGATCTGAAAGCACTCGATGCTGCTGAGCTCCGCGCCCGCGTGGTAGGCCATCGAGTAGCCGTCACCGGCGTTCGTCGGGTTCTCGTAGGTGCCGTAGAGGTACCCGGAGGCGGGCAGGCCCAGGCGACCGCACGGCCCGGTGGCGAGGATGACCGTCTTGGCCCCGATCTCGACGAACTCGCCTGTGCGCGTATGCAACGCGGCCGCACCCACCGCGCGCCCGCCCGCGGTCAGGACCCGCACGGGCATCAGCCGGTTCTCGATGGTGATCTTCTCGCGCATGTCTCGCTTGCGCAGGACGCGGTACAGGGCCTTTTTCACGTCCTTGCCCTCGGGCATCGGCAGGACGTACGACCCCGACCGGTGCACCCGGCGGACCGCGTACTCGCCGTACTCGTCCTTGTCGAACTTCACGCCGTAGCGCTCCAGACGCCCGATCATTGCAAAGCCGCGAGTCGCCGTCTGATACACCGTCTTCTGGTTCACGATGCCGTCATTGGCTCGAGTGATCTCCGCGACGGAATCCTCGGGGGTGGCCTTGCCGGGGATGACCGCGTTGTTCACGCCGTCCATCCCCATGGCGAGGGCCCCGGAGTGGCGAACATGCGCCTTGTCGAGCAGCAGGACCGACGCGCCGTTCTCGGCGGCGGTGAGAGCCGCCATTGTCCCGGCGGTCCCGCCGCCGATGACCAGCACGTCACAGTCGAGCCGACTCCGGTCGGCGATGTCTGGGATATCCACTGCCGGTTCACTTCTCCAATGCATCGAGGATGGTGCGGCGCAGCCGCCGGGTGGCGTCGTCCCCGCGGCGATCCGGGTCGCGAGGGTGCGGGACGTCGACGGTGGCGCGGACGGCCTCGCCCGCACGGCCCAGGACGACGACCCGGTCGCCCAGCAGCAGCGCCTCGTCGACGTCGTGGGTCACGAAGACCACCGTCGACGGATGCGCCGAGAGGGTCTGCAGCAGCAATCGCTGCATGGCGGCCCGTGTCTGCGCGTCGAGCGCCCCGAAGGGTTCGTCCATCAGAACCGCTCTCGGCGACCCGGCGAGTCCACGGGCGAGCTGCACGCGCTGACGCATGCCGCCGGACAACGACTTCGGCAGGTGGTCGGCGAAGCCGTCCAGACCGATCTCGGTGATCCACTGCTCGGCCTGATCCCGGCGGTGTCGCCGCGGGACGCCGCGCAATGTCAACGCCAGCAGGATGTTCCCGCGTACCGTCCGCCAGGGGTGCAGCGCATCGTCCTGGAACACCATGGCCCGATCCCGAGACGTGGTGCCAACCGGGTCGCCGTCTGCGAGGATTCGACCGCCGCGGAGCGGCAGGAGACCCGCGACGGCGCGGAGGATCGTGGACTTCCCGCACCCGGACGGTCCCGTCAGGACGACGATCTCGCCGGCGCCGACGACGAGGTCGAAACCGTCGATCACCGTCGAGTCCCCGTAACCGATCCGAATGTCCTCGAGATCGAGCCGCATCGCGGCGACCGAGTCCGCCGTCAATTCCGTTGTCGTGGGGGCCATCGTCGCTCCTGCCGTCGTCGGGGTCATCGTTGCTCCTGCCCTCGCGGCAGCCAGCGGGTGACCCGCCGACCGATCACCTCGATCAGCCCCGACGTCAGTGCGCCGAGCACGCCGATGGTCAGCATGCCGACGAACACCTGCGGGTAGTCGACCACCGTGTACGCCTGCCACGTCCGGTATCCGACCCCGAGCCGGCCGGAGATCATCTCGGCGGAGATGAGGCAGATCCAGGCGACGCCGACCCCGACCGACAGCCCGCTGAACACACCCGGCGCGATGCCGGGCAGGATCACCCGGAGGACGACGTCTCGACGGGTGCCGCCCATCGTCCGCACCGAGTCCTCCCAGATCGTGGGCAGCGCCCGGACGGCATGGCGGGTCGCAACGAGGATGGGGAAGAACGCCGCGGCGAAGGTGATGAAGACCATGCCGGCCTCGTCGGTCGGCAACACCAGGATCGCGACCGGTACCAGGGCGATCGCCGGGATCGGACGGAGCACCTCGGTGAGGATGCCGACCGTGAGTCGCGCTGTCCCGGAGCGGCCGAGGGCGATTCCCACCGGGATGCCGACGCAGACCGCCAGCGCGAATCCCGTACCGATCCGGATCAGCGACTGGCCGAGATCCAGGTAGTACTGCTCGGTGCCGAGAGCTGCCCAGAACGCCTGGCCGACGTCGGTGAGCGAGGGAATGGTGTCGAACCTGGCCCACAGGACCACATCGTGCGTGGTCAGCAGCTGCCAGACAGCACCGGCCACCACCAGGACCAGTATCCGGACTCCCCAGTGCCAGTACCGGTTCGACCCGTCCGGGGTCCGGGCCGGCACCGAATCGGTGGCCGTGTCGTCGACGGCGACCGATCCGATCGTCGCGGTGGTCATGACACGACTCCGGCAAGTGCCTGCTCGTACGTCACGTCGACGGCACCGGGATGCGTCGCGCGGTACTGTCGCGCGCTGTCGGTCGTGGTGAACGCGACGTACCGGTCGCCCTCCCGCAGCCACACCGCCTTGTCGGCGAACCAGCGGGTCCCGAGCTGCGGGTCCGAGATGTAGGCGGCCCGGACTTCCTGCCCCTGTCGTCGAGCCTGTGCGACCGCGCGCAGCAAGCAGGTCGGATCCGCGGCGGGTTGGGTCCGTTCCTGTCCGCGCAACCAGAGCTCACCGGCGGTCGCCGGGTCGACCGCGACCCCGCAGATCGGATCGTCACCACGGGTGACGGAGGCATTGCCGGTGCGGCTCAGGGCTTCCGAGTAGTCGGCGCCGTCCGCGGCGAAGGTGTCCTGCAGCGGCCCCGGATCGACGAAGGTGTCCAGGTCGATCTCGTGGGGGAAGCTGCCGATGGACTTCAGGTAGGGGACGTCGTTGCGCAGCGCCTCGACGAGGTCCGACTTGATGGCCGGATTGAAATCCGTTCCGCCCGGGCCGTTGTAGAGGTAGACGACCTCGGCCGGGAGACCGCTGTTCTCCGCGACGAGTTCGGCGGCCGCGAGCGGGTCGCGGGTCAGGGACTCGGTCGAATCGAGCTGCGCGCGCAGGAAGGCCTGGACCACGTCCGGGTTCTTCTGCGCGTAGGCAGATCTCGCGACGACGCCGTGCAGGGTCGGAACCCCGAGCTGGGCTCCGTCATAGAGCAACCGTGCCTTGTCCTGGAAGACCAGGAGTCCGGGCCAGGCCACGAACTGGGCCAGGGCATCCGCCTTGCCCGACTCCAGCGCCGACGCGCCGACCTGCGGCTGTTGGTTCTGCACCTGCACCCCGGTGGTGGGGTCGATCCCGGCGCGGTCGAGGGCCTGCACGAGCGTCCCGTGACCGGCCGATCCGACGCTGGCCGAGATCGACTTGCCGCGTAGATCGGCGATCGTCGTGGCCGGTGAATTCTGGGGGACCACAACCATGTTCAGCGAACCCCGCGGGCTGGATCCCGTGACCGACAGCATCTCGGTGCGGGTCTTCTCCTCGGCACCGGCACGGGATCCGTTGATCAGCAACGGGTAGTCACCCATCGACCCGATGTCGATCTTGCCCGCGATCATCCCGGTCGTGATCGGCGCGCCGGTGTCGAAGTCCTGCCACTCGACCGTGTACTCCTGGCCGGTCCGCTCGGTGACCTCGGCGAGCCGCTTCTCGAACTGACCTTCCGCGCGGAGCAGGGTCCCGGCGGTCACCGTGTTGATCGTCTTCGACTGATAACCGACGACGACCCGGATGGCGTCGGTGTCACCGGTGTCCTCGAGCGAGCAGGCGGCACTGCCGAGGGCGACGGCGAGCGTGACGGTGATCGCCGCCAGTTGTCGGGATCGGAGACGTGTTCTCATCGGACGTCCTTTGGGCTGGGACCATGGGCATGGGTGATCGCCGCCGGTTGCGTTGCAGTACCGGCGTTGTGGGGCAGTAGATTTCAGCGGAGCAGATAGGGCATGTTGACGGTGACCGCACCCGTCGGGCATCGGACCGCGCACGGCCCGCAGTACCAACACTCGTCGACGTGCATGAAGGCCTTGCCCGATTCCGGGTTGATCGCCAGCGAGTCGAGAGGACAGACCTCGACGCAGAGGGTGCAGCCCTCGATGCACAGCGATTCGTCGATGGTGACCGGCACGTCGACGCGGTTGTTGACCTGACTCATGAGCCGGCCGCCTCGCGTCGGGCGGTGCTCCGCAGACAGACTCGGTCACTGCGCATCCGGATGTACTCGAGATCGACGGGGCGGCTCTCGTGCGCGAGGTGGGTCAGCCGTTCGAGGAGCAGCAGCGAGGTACCCGAACCGATCTCCAGATGCGCCGCCGAATGCGGATCGGCGTCGACGGCCTCCACCGTCATCGTTGCGTGTCCGAGGGGTCCGCCGGCGATCTGCTCGAGAAGCGTGAACACGTCGTTGTTCTCGAGGTCGTGCTCGAGCAGCGGGATGCCGAGGTCCGGCACGAGATACGTGATGTCCAGGCTGATCGGCTCGTCGTCGAGGTAACGCAGCCGTTCGATGTAGACGGCCTGCGTGTCGGCGAGTTGCAGCCGTCTCGCGACGGCGCGGGGGGCATCGACGAGGGTGGCGATCTTGACCGTGTTGCGCACCTCGCCGTGCATGCGGAATGTCTCTTTCAGTCCCTGCAGGGCATCGAGCCCATGATCGAGTTTGCGAGCCACCACATGGGTGCCGACCCGTGGCGCTCGCTCGATCAGTCGTTCCTCGGTGAGGATCGCGAGTGCATCGCGGATGGTGTTGCGGGAGACATTGAAGTCGGCGATGAGGGTGCGTTCATCGAGCGAATCGGCGAGGTCGCCGTCGTGGATCTGTCGCCGGAGCACGTCGGCGACCATACGGGCGTTGTCCGCCCGGAGCCGTCCGGCTGCTGTGGTCCTGAGCTGCATGAATGGCACGATAACGCGATCGCGCCGGCCCCGGAACGCCTGTGCGCGGCGCTGGTCGCGGCCCGGGGTGAATGCGCCACCGGCGGTACGCCGTGACCTGCGGCCCGTGCTCGGCCGCAGGTCATTGCGCCACCCTCGTGCGCCTCGGTCCGATTAGAATCACCGCGCTCACAATGCGGTGTCGGCCCCCCCGGGTCAGCGCGGTTGCGTCGCGTCGGCCGCTCGCAGCACCGTCCGCGAGACCGCGTCGGGGCGCGACACCAACGACGCGTGCGAGGCGTTGACCTCGGCGGTGCGCCCGGGTACGGCTCGTCCGGCCAGGAAGCGCTGCAGCGCCGTGGGATCACCCGATCCTGCTGCGAGACGAGGTACCAGCTGGGCACCCGTGCCCACGACGGCGGTCCGGACGGTTCCAGGTTGGCGCGGAGCGCGGCGGATTTCTGGTGGGCGAACATGTCGGCGGCGACCGCGGGCGACACGTCCTGCGCGAAGATCTCCCGGAAGTACGGGCGCGCGATGTAACCGTCGACGTTGCGTCCGGCCACGCCGGTCGGGTCGTTCTCGACCACCGTCAGCTGCAGGGCCGGCGGAAGGAGCCGGCTACCGGGATAGGTGATCGGGTTCAGCAGCCCCTGGACGAACTCGCCCGTGGTGCATCGGGTGTTCCGACCACTCGCCGGCGATGACCACTACTCTTGCCCTCATGACCAAGCGAACCGAACCGGACGCCGAGATCGACATCAAACCGCGTAGTCGCGACGTCACGGACGGCTTGGAGAAGACCGCGGCCCGCGGCATGCTCCGCGCGGTGGGCATGGGCGACGACGACTGGGTGAAACCGCAGATCGGCGTCGGGTCGTCGTGGAACGAGATCACGCCCTGCAACCTGTCGCTCGACCGGCTGGCCAAGGCGGTCAAAGAAGGCGTGCACGAGGGCGGCGGGTATCCGCTCGAGTTCGGCACCATCTCGGTCTCCGACGGCATCTCGATGGGTCACGAGGGCATGCACTTCTCGCTGGTGTCCCGCGAGGTGATCGCCGACAGCGTCGAAACCGTCATGAGCGCCGAGCGGTTGGACGGTTCGGTCCTGCTGGCCGGTTGTGACAAGTCCCTGCCCGGCATGCTGATGGCGGCGGCCCGACTCGACCTCGCGTCGGTGTTCCTCTACGCCGGGTCGACGCTGCCCGGATACGCGACGCTGTCGGACGGCAAGGAGCGTCAGGTGACCATCATCGACGCCTTCGAGGCGGTCGGGGCTTGCTCGCGCGGACTGATGAGCCGGGAGGACGTCGACACCATCGAGCGCGCGATCTGCCCGGGTGAGGGTGCGTGCGGCGGCATGTACACCGCCAACACGATGGCCAGCGCGGCCGAGGCACTCGGGATGTCCATCCCGGGCAGTGCCGCGCCCCCGGCCCCGGACAAGCGCCGCGACCAGTTCGCCCGCCAGAGCGGGGTCGCCGTCGTCGAGATGCTGCGCCGCGGGATCACCGCGCGCGACATCATGACCCGCGAGGCCTTCGAGAACGCGATCGCCGTGGTGATGGCGTTCGGCGGCTCGACCAATGCGGTGCTCCATCTCCTCGCCATCGCCAACGAGGCCGAGGTCGAACTGTCGCTCGACGATTTCATCAGCGTCGGCAGCCGGGTTCCGCACCTCGCCGACGTCAAGCCGTTCGGCCGGCACGTGATGACCGACGTCGATCGCATCGGCGGTGTGCCGGTGGTGATGAAGGCACTCCTCGACGCGGGCCTCCTGCACGGCGACTGCCTGACGGTGACCGGATCGACGGTAGCCGAGAACCTGGCGCACATCGCGCCGCCGGACCCGGACGGCCAGGTTCTGCGGGCCACGAAGTCCCCCATCCATCCCACCGGCGGCATCACGATCCTCAAGGGATCGCTCGCACCAGAGGGCGCGGTGGTGAAGTCCGCCGGCTTCGACTCCGACGTCTTCGAGGGAACGGCACGGGTTTTCGACCGCGAACGCGCCGCGATGGACGCACTCGAAGACGGCACGATCACCGCCGGGGACGTCGTCGTCATCCGGTACGAAGGCCCGAAGGGCGGACCGGGCATGCGGGAGATGCTCGCGATCACCGGCGCCATCAAGGGCGCGGGTCTCGGCAAGGACGTGCTCCTGATGACCGACGGCCGGTTCTCCGGCGGCACCACCGGTCTGTGCGTGGGTCACATCGCGCCGGAGGCCGTCGACGGCGGACCGATCGCTCTGGTCCGCGACGGCGACCGGATTCGGCTCGACGTCGGCCGCGGTCTCCTCGACCTCCTCGTCGACGACGACGAACTCGCTTCGCGCGCACAGGAGTTCACTCCCCTGCCCCCGCGGTACACGCGCGGCGTGCTGGCGAAGTACTCCAAGCTCGTCACCTCGGCGTCGCAAGGGGCGGTCTGCCGCTGATCGCGGTACCGGTCCCGCTGGACCCCTTGAACCCCGGTGCCGGCGTCAGGTTGCGGTTTGTCCCGGATTGCGGGACAAATCGCAACCGGATCTCCGGTGACCGCCGTCGAATGCGCCTACAGTCTCTGGCATGGCCAAAGACCGTGGCACCCCGAAACCCGCGACCGGGAAATCGTCCGCGCTGTCGAAGGTGTCTTTGCCGCAATGGATTGCGCTCGGACTGACCGTTCTCGCGGTGGTCTTCATCGTGCAGAACCGGACCACGGTGCGCATCGACCTGTTCTGGGTGAGTGTCGAATCTCCGCTGTGGTTCATCCTGGCCGTGGTCTTTCTCGTCGGCTGGGTCGTCGGCGTACTCGCCGCGCGCGGACGTTACCGGCAGCGGCGTCCGCACTGAGTTCGACGCCGCTTCGTCGGCGAAACCCGCGCGGTCTCACGACGATCGGCCGGGCGGCAGCTCCTTTCGCGGGGTGAGGTGGCCGAGCAGCCAGTCGTAGATCGCGTCGTTGTTCAGCAGGGTGAAATGGTGTGCGTTGCCGATGTGGAACCCCTCCTGGAACTTCAGCCCGCGACGCTGCCGCGTGTGCTGCCCGCGCCCACTCGGCGCGAGCACCAGGCCGTCACCCAGCAGACGCCCGACCGGGTGGTCGGGGTCGCGGGTGATCGTCGCGGTGACGAAGAGATGGCGAGCGCCCGCCAGCAGCGGCACGTCGGCGCCGGGCGGCTGTGACCACGCGTCCGGGTCGTGACCTATCCAGTCGTCGTCGGTCAGGCTGCCGTGGAACAGGTCTCGCACCCCGGCGCTGCGACGACGCAGCAATGAGCCGATCGGGCGGGTGACCGGCGTCCGGTTCAGCGCATTCGTGGCCAGGTGGACCCCGCGGGCCAGTGGAGCTCCGAGGTGCGGCGTGCCGAGGCACACTGTCTCCGACACCAGGCCCGTCCAGTAGTCGCCGCGCTGATCGGCTGCGTGGCAAGCACTTCGGACGACCAGCCCACCCATCGAATGCCCGATGAGGGTCAGTCGTGTCACCGGCGTCGGCCAGAGCAGGACGAGTGCGTCGAGAAGGTCGGCGAGGGCGCGGCCGTTCTCGCTGATGTGGCGACCGGTGTTGTAGCGGACCTGGACCTCGGTGGCGCCGATGTCGTCGGTCAGCCGCTCGCCGTATGTGGGTTGCTCACCTAGAGACCACGCGAACTCCGACTCCATCAGGCCGTGCAGGAACACGACGACGTGTCCACCCGCGTCGGGGAAGCCATCGCGGAGCGATCCGGCGTCGAGGGAGACCGGCCGGCCGTCGACGCGGATCGACATGTCGGCCGTGAGGGGCGAGTGCACGGTTTCCAGTTCATCGCCGATGAGACCGTTGAGGATGCCGAGGAGCACCGCGCCTCGAGGGGTGTGCGAGGGCGCGCGGCCCTCCGACCAGGGCACATGGTCCGCAGCCGACCGGCCGGCGTCGAGGGCAGCGGTGATCGAGTTGTACGTCCCCTCGCTGACGGCGTCATGCACCATCCGCGCGGTGTCGACGGAACTCCCCAGGACAGGCCGGAGCATCCGGAAGACGCCCCCGGCGATGACGCGGTGCATCGCTCCGACGCCGCGCGTCGCGGCGCCGGCCTCGTACAGCCCGAGATCGGTGAGGGCCCGCAGCTCGGACTCACGCGTGGTCGTGGCGGTCATGCCCCGAGTGTACAGATGTGCACTCAATTGCGGACCGTCCGATCACAATCGCCGGGCAACGCAGATCCGATTGCGTTTTGTCCCGGCTACCGGGAAAAAACGCAAGGGGATCTCAGGCGGCCAGTCTCCGCGCCCGGAACACCACGTCGTGGGTGTGGTGACCTCCTCCTGCGGCCCGTCCACGTGCCCGCGTCTCGTCGGTGACGATTTCCCAACCGTCGCCGAGCAGTCCCGCGAAATCAGCGGGTTGGACGTAGGCATCAGGGTCGAAGCCATGTGCACGCACACCCTCGGGGGCGTGTGCCACGACGAGCAGGGACCCGCCGGGGCCGACGGCTTCGACCAGCCGCCGCGCGGCGTCCAAACCCTCCTTCGGGATCGGAAAGTAGTGCAGCGTCACGAGGTCGACGCTGGCCGCCGGGACGTCATCGGCGATCACGTCTGCACGCAACCACGTGATCGACGGCCGCGGGTCGATCTCACGGGCCCGATCCACCGCGACCTGCGAGATGTCGAGGGCCGTGACCTGCCATCCGCGATCGGCGAGCCATCGGGCGTCGGCACCCTCACCCGACCCGACGTCGAGCGCGGTGCCCGGTTCGATGTCCGACACCTCGGCGACGAGCGCGGGGTTGACGTCGGAGGTCCACAGACGGTCCGCGCTGCGGTACCGCTCGTCCCACCCTTCGGCGGTTCCCGGATCGTTGCTCCCCCGGGACTCGGTCGCGGCCTCGGGGCGATGGCTGTTCTCGGTGGTCATGCCTTCGACTGTGGCACGCACCGTCGTGAGCGGCAAGGACGGTTGCCGATCCGGCAAGAAGTGATGGTGGAGGGAGACCCCGGGTCAGTGCACCACGCCCGCGATCCGCCGGATGGCCTCGGTCAGCACGTCGGCCGAGCACGCGACGTTGAGACGGGCGAACCCCGCCCCCGGTCCACCGAAGGCCGGTCCGTAATGCAATGCAACGCGCCCCCGTTCGAAAATCGGGAGTCCCGGGTTGTCGCCCAGTCCGGTCTCGCGGAAGTCGAGCCAGGCGAGATACGACGCCTCCGGCCGCGTGTACCGCACCGTCGGAAGATACTGCGCGAGCAGCAGTTCGAGGAGATCGAAGCTCTCCCCGATGACCTCGAGGGTGGCGTCGAGCCACTCATCACCGTGCGCCAATGCCGCTTCGGTCGCAGCGCGGCCCAGAATGCTCGTGCGATAGCGCACCTCGTCGGGTTGCCGCGCGATCAGAGCCCGGCCCCGATCCGACGCGACAACCGTGAGCGCGCACTTGGCACCGGCGAGATTGAAGGCCTTGCTCGCCGAATGTGCGGCCACGCCGACGTCACGCGCCGTGTCGCTCACCGCGAGGAACGGGACGAACTCCACGCCGGGGTGGACGAGCGGCGCATGGATCTCGTCACTGACAACGGTCGCGCCGTGTGCCGCGGCCAAGTCGGCCAGTCGTGCGAGGTCGGTGGCGTCGTGGACGAGACCGAGCGGATTGTGCGGGTGACACAGTAAAACCGCCCGGGCGCCGGCGGCGAGGGCGCGTTCGATGCCCGCCAGATCCATCCGCCAGGCCGTCGACGACGACCCGCGTTCTTCGAGAAGGGGCACCTCGACGACGCGACCTCCGGCCTCCGGGATGAGTTCGAAGAACGGCGGATAGACCGGGGGCATCAGCACGACACCGTCGCCAGGACTGATCGCGACGCGCAGACTCTCGACGATGACGACGCTCACGTCGGTCGTCGAGCTGACGTCAGCCGGATCCACCCGCCACCCCCACCGACGGTCGGCGAACCCGGCGAAGGCCTCCCCTGCCGAGCCCGAGGTCGCCGCGTAACCGATGTCGGACGCACGTACTCGGTCGATGATGGCGTCGGCGACCACCGGTGCGAGCGGATAGTCCATCTCCGCGATGAACAGCGGTAGTACGTCGTCGGGGTGCGTGCTCCACTTCGCGCTCGTACGACGGCGTAGTTCGTCGAGCGGCGGTGCGACCGGTCTGATGCTCACCGCTACTTCGTACCGCCGATGCCAACGTGGCACCACCAGTGCGCGGCCACCATGTCCGTCGACGATTCCGCCGTCAGCGGGCAGACTGGTCGGCATGGCCTTCCCCATTCGCATCGGTGTCCAGATCCAGCCCCAGCACGCACCCGAGTACTCGCTGATCCGTGACGCGGTCCGCCGCGCCGAGGACACGGGCGTCGACATCGCGTTCAACTGGGATCACTTCTACCCGCTGTACGGCGCCCCCGAGGGCGAACACTTCGAGTGCTGGACGATGCTCGGCGCCTGGGCCGAGCAGACCTCCCGGGTGGAGATCGGTGCGCTCGTGACCTGCAACTCGTACCGGAATCCGGAGTTGCTCGCCGACATGGCCCGCACCGTCGACCACATCAGCAACGGCCGTCTGATCCTGGGCGTCGGAGCCGGCTGGTTCCAGAAGGACTACGACGAGTACGGCTACGACTTCGGCACCGTCGGTTCCCGGTTGAACGATTTCGGTGCCGCCCTCCCGCGGATCAAGTCGCGGCTGGCCAAGCTGAATCCGGCTCCCACACGCGAGATCCCAATCCTCATCGGCGGCAGCGGCGAGAAGAAGACGCTGCGCTACATCGCCGAGCACGGCGACGTCTGGCACGGCTTCAACGACGTCGAGCAGTACCGGCACAAGTCCAAGGTGCTGGCCGAGCACTGCGCCGCCGTGGGTCGAGATCCCGAGACCATCGAGCGGTCGTCGGGCGTGCAGTTCGACGGGGACACCGACGCGCTGCTGCGCGATGCCGATGCACTCGCCGACGAGGGCGTCACGCTGTTGACCGTCGGCGTCACCGGTCCCGACTATGACCTCACCGCTCTCGAGGCGCTGTGCCGGTGGCGCGACTCGCGGAACTGACCGCGTAGCACCCGGGCGCACCCGCGCCCGGGTGCCGACACTCCCCCGAAGGCGTCGACGACACCGCACGCCCGCACGGCTAGGTTTGTGATCATGCATCGAGTGCCGGCACTTCGGGAACTGCTGACACGCGCGGCTTCGGCGGTCGCGCTGACGGGACTGCTGGGCGTCCTCATGGCCCTGGCGTCCCCCGGCGCGGCGTCGGCGGAGCCGCCCACCCGGCTGCCGAACTACGTCGTCGACTCCGCCGATGCGATCTCCCCGGCACAGCGCACCGAGCTCGAGACGGCGATCGACTCGCTCTACAACGCCCACGCGGTCCAGATGTGGATCGTGTACGTCCGCGATTTCGACGGTCTGACCAGCGAGGAATGGGCGGATCGGACCGCTGCCGCCAGCGAGCTGGGTGACCATGACGCCCTGCTCGCCGTCGCCACCGAGGACCGGGCGTATCGGTTCTTCGCACCGGACAGTGTGGGCGGTCTCGATCAATCGACTCTCGAAGAAGTGGCCAACGACGACGTCGTCCCGCAGTTGCGTGAGGCGAACTGGGCAGGTGCGGGCCTGGCGGCGGTCAACGGGCTGTCCGGCGCACTCGATCCGAACCACACCGGCCTGATCGCAGCCGGCGTCGTCGGCGGCGTGGCCGTCCTCGGCGGCGGCGGCGCGTACCTCTACTCCCGACGCCGCAGGCAGCGTCGTATCGACGACAGCGTCGAGACCCTGCGCGAGCAGGAACTGACCGTCGACCAGTTGGCCGCGCAACCCGTCGAGGTGCTCGACCCGTGGTCGCGTGAGGTGCTCACCGACCTCGACAACGCCATCCGTACCAGCAAGGAGGAGCTGGACTTGGCGGTCGGCGAGTTCGGTGAGGCCGAGACGGCTCCGTTCACCGACACCGTGCGGCACGCCGAACAGGCGCTCGGACGGGCGTTCGGGCTGCGCCAGCGTCTCGATGACAACGTTCCCGAGACCGACGACGAACGACGCTCGATGCTCGTCCAGATCATCACCACCTGCACCGAGATCGACAGCACGCTGGACGACCACGTCGAGAACTTCGACGCGATGCGCAACCTCCTCATCAATGCGGACTCGCGATTCGACGCCATCACCCAGCAACTCATCGGTCTACGCGCCCGTCTGGAGAC
The DNA here is from genome assembly GCF_016924115.1 of Gordonia sp. BP-119. Classification (NCBI taxonomy): domain Bacteria; kingdom Bacillati; phylum Actinomycetota; class Actinomycetes; order Mycobacteriales; family Gordoniaceae; genus Gordonia; species Gordonia sp. BP-119. The sequence continues at coordinate 80,704 of NZ_JAFFZF010000018.1, read as the reverse complement.
GGCGTCGCAGCAGCTGACCGAGCTCATCGGCAAGCACGGCGAGGCCACGTTGACCTCCATCCTCGACAACGTCGATCTCGCCCGAGCCCAGATCGACTTCGCCGAGGCGACCGCGGATCAGGGGCGCGCCGCCATCACCGCGCCGGTGGGTCAGCAGGGGCCGGCCGTCGCCGCGATCAGGTCTGCCGAGGGTTCGATCGAGCAGGCGACCACGCTGCTCGACGCCATCGATCATGCAGACGCGAACATCGCCATCGCCCGCTCGCGGATGCCGGCACTCATCGCCGAGGTGGACGACGAACTGGCCGAGGCCAACGCCCTGCCACAGACCGGCGAGACCTCGCTGGTGACCGCGATCGAGGTCGCGAGCGCCGCAGTCGCGAATGCCCGCAGCAACTTCGACGCCGATCCGCTGGGTACCTTCACGGCACTCGTCGACGCCGATGCCGATCTCGACGACGCACTCGCCGCGGCGCGGGACGCCGCTGCCGAGCGCATCCGTCGAGCACAGGTCCTCACCGCGGCACTCGAATCGGCGGAGGCCAAGGTGACAGCGACCGCCGACTTCATCGGCACCCGGCGGGGGGCCGTGCAGTCCACCGCACGTACCCGACTGGCGGAGGCGCAGCGGCTTCTGCAGTCCGCGACGGACGCCGCTGCCACCGATGCACCGGTGGCGACCGCGACCGCACGTCGCGCCGGTTCCCTGGCCGACCAGGCGCTCATGGCCGCTCAGACCGACGTCGTCGACTGGCAGTCGCAACAGCGACATCCGGGCGGCTCGTCCACCGCCGGTGCGGTCCTCGGCGGAATCCTCGTCGACAGTTTCCTGCGCGGCACCGTCGCGGGACGCGGGGGTGGCTTCGGTGGCGGCGGTTTCGGCGGGGGTTTCGGCGGGGGCGGTTTCGGAAGCGGCGGACGCAGCCCCGGTTCCTTCGGCGGCTCCGGGTCCTCGGGCCGGATCGGAACCGGCGGGCGCTTTTAGGCCCCGGCGCCGGGAGCGCAGCGAGCGGGCCGGATCAGCACGGCCGCGTGATGTTCCACGTGGAACCAACAGGGGTGTTGGGCTGCCGTTAACGCTCGGGTAGCCATCGGTTCGTTTCATCCTCCTAACGTGCTCCTCGTCGTGCGCCGGCCCCGTGGCGCGACCATGTTTTCAGAGGAGCCCGTGTGCGTATTCCGTTGCAGCTGTTCATGTCCACCGGTGAGGATGCCGGACGTTCGTCCCGCGCCAACGTGACCTGCCGCTACAAGTGCGGCGACGCGTGCCGCCACGATCCCGGGAACACCAGCGACAACAACTACTTCCGGGACGTCGTCCGCACCGCGGTCTCGCGTCGAAGCGTTCTCAAGACCTCGGCCGGTGCAGCGGTGGCCGTCGGTGCGACCTCGCTCCTCGCGGCGTGCGGTGATTCCGGGTCGTCAGGGTCGGCCTCGTCGTCCAGCGGTGCGGCATCCGGAGATGCGATGCCGGGCATGAACTTCGCCGCCGTCGCGCCGAACACCGAGGACGCCGTGGTGATCCCGGACGGGTACCGCCAGGAGGTGGTGATCAGGTGGGGCGACCCGATCCTGCCCGGCGCTCCCGAGTTCGACTTCGCCAATCAGACGCCCGAGGCGCAGGCCGGGCAGTTCGGCTTCAACAACGACTTCGCCGGCCTGATCCCGGTCGACGGCGTCGCCGATCACCACTACCTGGTCGCCAACCTGGAGTATCCGACCGAGCCCTTCATGTTCGCCGGCTACAAGGAAGGCGAACCCACCGAGCAGCAGGCCCGCATCGCCATGGCGTCGGTCGGCATCGCAGTCGTCGAGGTCGCCGCGCAATCCGACAGCGGAGCTCTCAAAACCGTTGTGGGACCCCGGAATCGACGTCTGACTGCGTCGAGCCCCTTCCGCCTCACCGGCCCGGCCGCGGGCAGCGAGTTCGTCAGGACGGCCGCAGACCCGGCGGGCACCACTGTCCTGGGCACCTTCGCCAACTGTTCCGGAGGTCTCACCCCGTGGGGCACGATGCTCTCCGGGGAGGAGAACTTCAACAACTACTTCGCGAACCCGAGCACCGTCACCGATGCCAAGGCCAAGGAGCGGCTCGAGCGCTACTCCTTCGAGGACGACGGCGACGAGCACTACTGGGGACGGTTTGACAAGCGTTTCGACCTGGCCGTCGAGCCGAACGAGGGGAATCGCTTCGGTTACATCGTCGAGGTGGATCCGCACGACCCGGATTCCGTTCCGGTGAAGCACAGTTCGATGGGCCGGTTCAAGCACGAATCGGCGAACATCTACGTGGTCGGGAGCGGGCCGGACAAGGACACCGTCGTCGCCTACAGCGGTGACGACGAGCGGTTCGAGTACATCTACAAGTTCGTCTCCAGCCGCAAGATGAAGTCCGGCCTGTCGAAGACGGCCCGCGAGCACAACATGGGCATCCTCGACGAAGGCACGCTCTACGTCGCCACCTTCACCGGGGACTCCCCCGACCCGGTGGACGGCACCGGAACCCCGCCCGCCTCAGGGAAATTCGCCGGGAAGGGGTCCTGGAAGCCGCTGCTGACGGTCAATGCCGACGGTTCGGCACGCTCGTACATCCCCGGAATGTCCCCCGCCGAGGTCGCGGTGTTCACCCGGCAGGCCGCCGACACCGCCGGCGCGACCAAGATGGACCGGCCCGAGGACATCGAACCGAATCCGAAGTCCGGCAAGGTTTACTGCGCGCTGACGAACAACGATGATCGCGGCACCGATGGTGAAGCGCCTGCCGATGCGGTGAACCCCCGCAACGAGAACAAGAACGGTCAGGTCCTGGAGATGACCGACGACCACACCGGCACCGAGTTCACCTGGGAACTCCTGCTGGTGTGCGGCGACCCGGCTGCTGCCGACACCTACTACGGCGGGTTCGACAAGACCAAGGTCAGTCCGATCTCCTGCCCCGACAACGTCGCGTTCGATCCCCATGGCAATCTGTGGATCTCCACGGACGGCAACGCACTCGACAGCAACGACGGGTTGTTCGCGGTCGCCCTGGACGGCGAGCGGCGCGGGGAGACCAAGCAGTTCCTGACCGTGCCCAAGGGTGGCGAGACCTGCGGCCCGATCATCGACACCAATCGTGTCCTGATCGCGGTTCAGCACCCCGGCGAACTCGACGACCACTCCGCGGACAACCCGGCGTCGCACTGGCCCGACGGCGGACAGTCCCAACCCCGGCCGTCCGTCGTCGCCGTGTGGCGGGACAACGGAGGCGAGATCGGCGTCTGACCGCACCGCTTCATCCGAGCACCCTCGAGTCCCGGCCCTGCGGCCCGGCTCGGGGGTGTTCTGCATCTCCCACCAGGACTGTCCCGCGGTACCGAGCCGTTGAGCTGGGTCTTTCGTAGACCACACCCCGATCGTGACAGTCGTCAAGGTTTTTCTTGACGACTGTCAAGACCCAGGCTTAGTGTGGCGTGCAGCACATGTTGTCTCGACTGTGTCTTACTTCTCCGCCTCGGCCGAGGCGGTCTCACGGAGGTGGAACGATGACGAGTTATGACCTGACCGGGCGGACGGCACTGGTCACCGGTGGCGCGCAGGGTCTCGGTGCCGGGATGGCCGAGGCGCTCGCCGCAGCGGGCGCGTCCGTCGCGATCGGCGACGTGAACTCCGACGGCGGTCGGCAGACGGTCGAAACGCTTCGGGCACAAGGCGCGAAGGCCGAGTTCGTCGCCCTCGACGTGACCGACGACGCAGCCTGGGAGTCGGCCGTGGCGTCGACCGTCGAGTCGCTGGGCGGGCTCGACATCGTCGTGAACAACGCCGGCATCGAGGTGACGAACCTCCTGGTCGATCTCGACGCCGGCGAGGCGTCGAAGATGCTGGACGTCAACGTGCTCGGTACTGCCCTCGGCATCAAGCACGCGTTCCGCGCGATGCGTCCCGGCGGCATCGCAGGCAGGGGCGGAGCCGTCGTGAACATCGCATCCGTCGCTGCGACAATCGCTTTCCCCGGCATCAGCGTCTACTCCGCGACGAAGTCGGGTATCGACCGCCTCACCCGGGTGGCGGCCGCCGAATCCGGCAAGCTCGGCTACGGAGTGCGCGTCAACTCGATCTATCCCGCACTCACCCCGACCGCGATGGGCAACAAGCTTGCCGTCGAGACCGCGGCCCTGGGGCTATTCGAGTCCCCGGAGGCGGCTGCCCAGGCAGTCGCGGAGCTGACACCCCTGGGCCGACTCGGACAGGTCGACGACATGGCCGACGCCGTGGTCTTCCTCGTCTCCGACGCCGCGAAGTTCATCACCGGCGCGGGCCTCCCGGTCGACGGCGGCATGGGGATGTGATCCCACCGACGTTCACTGCCGCAACGCTTTTCCCGAACACCCGCATCGAACACCCGAACCAGACACGAGGAGTCCCACCATGCCCACTGACAAACGCGTCGTCGTCTACGGAGCGTCCGGATACACGGGCCGACTGATCTGTGAGTACCTGCGCGAGTACAACATCCCGTTCCTGGCGGCGGGCCGCGACCACGCCCGGCTGAAGAGCGCCGTCGAGGCGGTGCCGGGCATCGACACGGTCGCGTACGACATCGTCGAGGTCGAGCACACGGTCGAGGCGCTGACCGAGGCCTTCCGCGGCGCCGACGTCGTACTGAACACGGTCGGGCCGTTCGCCCGCTACGGCCACGAGGTCGTCCAGGCGTGCCTGGAGATCGGGGCCCACTACACCGACACCAACGGTGAACAGAACTGGATGATCGATGCCGAGGCGCAGTACGGAGCCGAATTCGCTTCTCGCGAACTGGTCTTGACGCCGGGCCTGGCGCAGATGTACTCGATCGGCGAGATCGCCGCGAACATCTGCCTGGAGAACCCCGGACTGGACACCCTCGACATCCAGGTGTTCTGGAAGGGCCACCCGACCGTCGCGTCGACCAACACGATCCTCACCAATGCCGCATTCGCGAAGGCGTACTACCTCGAGGAGAACGAGTACGTCGAATGGCCGGCGGACGCGGGTCTGTACACGGTCAGCGTGCCCGGTCAGCACGACCTCGGTCTCGCTCTGCCCTGGGGCGGTACATCACACCCGGTGTGGTTCAAGAACGACCCGCGCGTGGCCACCGCCAAGGCACTCGGCGGCGTCTTCAATCGGCCACTGATGCAGGGCGTTCCGGTTCTGGTGGCCGCCGCGCTCGAACAGATGGAGGGCAAGTCCGAGGAGGAGAAGTACCGGATCATCGACGAGCAGTCGGCCGCCATCCGCAGCGAGATGCCCCCGCGTGAGAACCCGCGCCTGAACACCTCGCTGGACTCGGTCTACGCCTCCGGTCCGCTCGGCCGCGCGCACTGCGTGATCCACGGCAACTCCAACTACAAGCAGACCGCCCTGCTCAACGCGCACGCCGCGAACGAACTGCTCCAGGCCCGCCCCCGCCGTGTCGGCTTCGTCTCGAGCTGCCAGGCGTTCGGCCATCGCGAATTGCTCGGCACCCTTCGCGCTTTCGGTCTGGTCCTGGACCCGATCGTCACCGTGCACCGCTGAGGACGACATGCGACTCTCGGAGTACCTCGACAAGGGCGCCTCGCTGGGGCGCGACGCGCCGTGCCTCACCGCCGGCGGGGTCACCTCGACCTACGGCGAGGTCCAGGATCGGTCCACCGCCATCGCGGGCGCGTTGCAGCACAACGGGATCGAGGCCGGCGACCGGGTCGCCGTCCTGTCGGCCAACGATCCGCTGGCCCTGACATGCGTCTTCGGCATCTCGCGTGCGGGTGCCGTGTGGTGCCCGGTCAATCCGCGTAACGAGGCCGAGGAGAACCGACAGCTGTTCGAACTCTTCGGGTGCCGGCTGCTGTTCTTCCAGGCGAAGTTCGCCGGCCTGATCGAGAAGATCAAAGATCAGCTCCCGCAATTGGACCGGTTGATCTGTCTGGACGGCGACGTCGACTGGGCGACGCCGTTCGACGGCTGGCTCGACGAACATCGGGCCGAACCGGACGAACGCCGACGACCAGATGGCGGTCTGTGCATGCTCGCCGGTACCGGCGGGACGACCGGCCGACCGAAGGGGGTGCGACTCACCGAGGACAACATGATGACCTCGACGGCACTGGCGTTGATGAGCTACCCGTTCGGTGAGCGCCCCCGGTATCTGGCGCTCGCCCCGCTGACCCATTCGGCGGGGGTGCTGACATTCCCCATCCTCAGCCTCGGCGGTGAGGTCGTGATCATGCCGGCACCTGACATCGGGGAGTTCCTGGCGCTGATCGAGCGGCATCGCATCACCCACGCCTTCCTGCCGCCGACGGTGATCTACGGGGTGCTCGACCATCCCGACCTCGACAGTCGGGATCTGAGCTCGCTGCGATGTCTGTGGTACGGCGCGGCGCCGATGTCGCCCACGCGGCTGGAAGAAGCACTGACGCGTATCGGCCCGGTGCTCGGCCAGTTGTTCGGGCAGACGGAGGCACCGAACATGATCGCCACCCTCGCGCCCGCCGAGCACTTCCACGACGACGGGTCGATGGCCACCGAGCGGTTCGGATCGGCCGGTCGGCCGACACCGCTGACCACGGTCGCGATCATGGCCGAGGACGGGTCGCTGCTGAGTCGTGGCGAGCGCGGCGAGATCGTCGTCCGGGGACCACTCGTGATGGACGGATATCACGAGAACCCAACGGCCACCGCCGAAGTGAGCGCGCACGGCTGGCATCACACCGGCGACATCGGCTACCTCGACGACGACGGCTACCTCTTCGTCGTCGACCGCGCCAAGGACATGATCATCACCGGCGGGTTCAACGTGTATTCGGCCGAGGTGGAACAGGCATTGCTGGCCCATCCGGCGGTGAAGGACTCGGCCGTCATCGGGCTGCCCGATCCCAAATGGGGCGAACGAGTGACGGCCGCCGTCGAACTGCGTGCGGGGCACGACGCCGACACCGAGGAGCTCATCGCCTTCGTCAAGGAACGGATCGGCAGCGTCAAGGCGCCGAAAGAGATCGAGATCTGGACCGAACTGCCGCGGTCCAAGGTCGGCAAGATCCTGAAGACCGAGGTCCGGGGTGCATTCAGCTGACCGCATCGAGGCCTCACCGGTGCCCGCCCGGCCGGCGCCGACAAGCGTCGAACTCGGCCGGGTGGGTACACTCGGGTCTCGAACTCCATCACTCCCCGAGCAAGGGAATCCCCCGGCAAGGACCGCGAGATGACACAGGTCGTCGACCGACAGGCCCGCATCGAGGCCCGCGCACGAGACAAGTTCCAGGCCAAGCGCGACGAGCTGGCCATGGCGACTCTGACGACGCTGGCCGAACTGGGGTACGCGCGGACGAGCCTGCGCGAGATCGCGCAGAACTCCGAGTACTCGCACGGGGTGTTGCACTACTACTTCACCGACAAGCTCGACCTCATCGCCCACGCGGTCCGGCAGTACGAGGCCGTCTGCGTCACCCGCTACGACGAGGTCGTGGCCCACGCGGTGACCGCGGATCAGTTGCGCGACGAGTTCGCCGACACCTTCTTCGCAGGCATGCGTTCCGAGGCAGCCATTCATCGGCTCTGGTACGACCTGCGAAATCAGAGCATGTTCGACGACTCCTTCCGCGCGGACGTGATCGAGATCGAGCGCCGGCGCGAAGAGATGATCTGGCGCGTGGTGGAGAAATTCTGCGAGTTGTCGGGGACGCAGCCCGCGGTGACACCGGCGGTCGCCTACATCGCGCTCGACGGCATCTTCCAGCGCGGACTGCTCAGCGAGATCGACGGCCGGCCCGACGGCGTCGCGACCGCCCGCGAGGACCTGATCGCCTTCTTCGGAGTCGTGGGGCACCACTGACCGTCTGACGAATCGAGCCGCACATTCGTGCGCAGCGTCACAGGCCCCTGCCCTAATACTTCGAACCCCTAAGTATTAGACTCTCTAAACGTGTCCGCTTCCGACCCCGCCCAGCTCGCCCAGACCCTGCGGCCGACGATCACCAGGCTGTACCTGGCCCTTCGTCGTCGCGCACCCTCGGTCGAGCTGACCGCGGCGCAGACGTCCGCCCTGAGCGTCCTCGCCGATCACGGGCCGATGCGGATGGGTAAATTCGCCACCCGCGAATCCATCCGCATGCCGACAGCGACGTCGGTGATCGACGGACTCACCAAGCACGACCTGGTCGAACGCAGACCTGATCCAGACGACCGCCGAGCCGTGCTCGTCGGCCTCACCGACCACGGGCGCACCCTCGTGCGGCAGATCCGCGAGGAGCGGGACGTCATCCTGACCGGTGCGCTCGCCGCGCTCGACGATCAGCAGCGCGAAGCCATCGCCGCGGCCGGACCGGCCCTGCAGGCCCTGCGCGACCAGCTCGACAATCACCCGGTATCGCACCCCGCCCGCCCGGCGAGTGCGTGAGCGGCCCGGTCGCGGTTCGACACCGCCGGCCGTCCGCCTGATCTGGCAGAGGAATTCATGACCGTCACCGAACACACCCCGGGCGACACCGCCGCGGTTGCGCGCGAAACCACCGCAACCGAACCGTCGATGCTCGCCTCCCTGCGTGCCCAACCGCGCGCGGTGTGGATCACCGCCTTCGCCGCCGTCATCGCCTTCATGGGCATCGGCCTCGTCGATCCGATCCTGCACAGCATCGCCGAAGCGCTGAACGCCCCACCGGAGAAGCTCACGCTCCTGTTCGGTGTCTACGTCGGCGTCCAGTGCGTCGCGATGCTGCTGACCGGTTGGGCCGCATACCGTTTCGGGCCGCGACGCACACTCACCGTCGGGCTGGGACTCATCGTCGTCGCCGCCGGCGTCTCGGCCTTCGCCGACAATATCGACCAGCTCATCGCCTACCGGGTGATCTGGGGTCTCGGCAACGCGTTGTTCCTCGCCACCGCACTGGCTTTCATCGTCCAATCGGCGGTCGGCAACCGCAACAGCGCCATCATGATGTACGAGGCCGCCCTGGGCATCGGACTGGCCGTCGGACCGCTCCTGGGTGCGACGCTCGGTGAATGGACCTGGCGCGCACCGTTTGCCGGTACCGCCCTGCTGATGCTGGCCGGAGCCATCCTGTGCGCGTTCATGCTTCCCGCCGACGGACCGCGGTCCGAACGAGTGCGGGTCCGGATCGTCGACCCGATCAAGGTCCTACGCAACCGCACCCTGTTCGTCACGTCCGTGGGTTCTGCCTTCTACACCGGCGCCCTCTTCACCGTGATCGCCTGGGCTCCGATCGCGATGGGCCTGCGACCCATCTACGCCGGACTCGTCTTCTTCGGCTGGGGTCTGCTCACCGCGGTCGCCGGAGTCTTCGTCGCGCCGCTGCTCGCTCGGGTCGTCGGTGAGAAGGCCGGTGTCATGGTTGCCATCTCGACATACGGACTCGTCATGGTTCTGGCCGGGATCGGCACGTTCACCGGACAGATCTGGCTGATCGGCCTGGCCGTCATCCTCTCGGGCTTCCCCTCGGGCGTGCTCAACACCCTCTTCACCGACGTCGCGATGTCGGCCGTCGGCGGCGACACCCCGCGCTCGGTCTCGAGTGCCGGGTTCAGCTTCCTCCGCTGGATGGGCGCCGCGATCGCGGCCGTGCTAGTCGCCTACCTCGCCAAGTGGACCGGCTCGGAGGCGACACCGTGGTGGTTCGCCACCGGATACTGCGTCGTGGCCCTCGGCGCGGTGTCGTTGGCCAAGGTCGCCCACGACCGCAAGGTCGCCGACGACGCCGCCCTCATCGGCGCCGAGGAGTTCTGAGGTTCGCGCACACGCGGCTTCACGCTCCCTGAGCACAGGCGCAAGGAGCACGGCCCCCTCCCGCTCCCCGAGGTGCGACGAGCGCGACGCCTCCGCTCCCTGAGGAGCGGCCGGACGGCCGTCGTGGACCACCGAGCGAACACTCCTGGGCGCCCGAATTCTATGCTCCCTGAGGTGCGAGCGAAGCGAGCCACGAAGGGCTCCGCAACGTGTCTCACCAGGCCCTTCGTGGCTCGTCGCTATCGCTCCTCGCACCTCAGGGAGCAGGGGGCTGTCGCTATCGCTCCTCACAGCTCAGGGAGCAGGGGGCTGTCGCTTGCGCTCCCCACAGCTCAGGGAGCAAAAGCGCGGATGGATCTGCGAATCGGTGACCGTCGCGCGGATCGCCCGGTACCGTCCGCGGGATGACGGATTCCAAGGTGATCGTCGCCATCCGGGGCGACGGGCGCAGCCGCACCGCTGCCGACGATCTCGTCGACCGCTGTGCGGCAGCGGGGGCATCGCGCGTGCAGGTCAACCTCAGCGACGACGCGGTCTCCGGGGCCATGCGCATCGACGAACTCGACCCGCCCATCGTCGCGGTGCTGTCCTTCTGGGCGCCCGGTTCCGGACCCGTCCTGGCCGCCGTCGATGCCGCGATCGACGGTCCGATCGCCGCCTGGGAGGTCACCGCGCGGGCACCGCTGGCTCCGGACCTGCCCGCCGACGGGACGCGGGTCGACGCGCTGTCCAACGTCGCGTTCCTGCGTCGCCCCGACGAACTCGACCGCGACGAGTGGCTTCGTCGGTGGCTCGACGACCACACCCAGGTCGCGATCGACACCCAGGCCACGTTCGGTTACGTCCAGAACATCGTCGAACGACCGTTGACCGAGGACACCCCGCCGGTCGCGGCCATCGTCGAGGAACTGTTCCCGATGGCGGCGGTCAGCGACATCCACGCGTTCTACGGAAGCGGCGGTGATCAGCGGGAACTCGAGCGTCGGATGACCCTGATGCTCGAGAGCGTGTCCCGCTTCGGCGCGGACCGCCATCTCGACGTGGTGCCGACATCGCGCTACGACTTCGACCTCAGCCGGTCGCGAACCTGAATCGAGCTGTCACACGGCCGAATCCGGGAACGCGATCACCGACAGGAAGCGCACCGGCAGCTCGACGAGTTCGACGGGTCCATGCGCGCCCTCGCCGTCGAGCTGTAGCGAGTCGCCCGGGTGCATCCGGTACACCGAGCGACTGTGGGCGTAGTCCATCACGCCCTCGAGGACGTACAGGAACTCGGTTCCCGCATGCTGGAACAACGGCTGGGTCACCGACTTCTCCGTCAAGGTGACGAGGAGACATTCCAGGCGTTTGTGCTCACCGCGCAGCGACCCGAGCAGCTCGTACTCGTGACCCTCCCGGGACCCCTCGCGCACGATCTCCGAGCCCTCGCCCGCTTTGACGAACACCGCCGACCGCTCCATCTCGGCGCCGCGGAACAGCGAGGTGACCGACACGTCGAAGCCGTTGGCCAGGCGAGCGAGCGTGCTGAGACTGCACGAGGTCTGGGCGTTCTCGATCTTCGACAGCATCGCCTTGGAGATGCCGACGCGAGTGGCCATGTCCCCCACCGACAGTCCCTGCTGACGTCGCAGGCGCCGCACGTTGTGCGCGATCGCCGTCTCGAGCTCCAGCTCCTCGACCGACTGGTCGACAGGTCTCTCTCGCGCGGTGCCGGACTGATTCCGGATCAATGGGTCGTCCGTCACGCCGCCAGCATAGTGAGAAACAACGTTTCCTGACAGTTGACACACGATTCCACCCTTGTCGACGGCCACGGCCTCGGATCATCCGGCGTCCCGGTCAGCGCATCTCGCCGGCTCCCACATACGGGAAGCGCGTCGTCAGCAGGTCGCCTTCGGCGAACCGCGTGAACCGGAAGTCCGACTCCGGAATACGCGGGTCCGCGCTGCGTCCGTCGACGACGAGGTCGGCGATCAACCGGCCGACCGCCGGCGAGATCTTGAACCCATGGCCGCTGAACCCGGCCGCCAGGACGAGCCCGTCCAGTGGTCCGCGGGAGATGATCGGATTCCAGTCGGGTGTGACGTCGTAGCACCCGGCGTAGCTCGTGGTGATGGCCGGATCGGTGAACCCGGGGAACCGGGTGCCGACCTTGTCGACGGTGAGGTCGATGAAGTCCGAGTCCGCGCGGTTCCGGTAGTCGTCGGGATTCGCTATGTCGAGCGCCGCGAGATCGCTGTTGCCGAACAGAATCTCGCCCCGGACGTCCGGTCGGACGTACTGCAGCGACACCAGATCGGAGAAGACCGGCACCTCGCCGAGGTCCTCACCGGGGTGAATCATCACGATCTGTTCGCGGTGCACCTCGATCGGGATGTCGACCCCGTAGGGCGCGAGGAACGGTTTGGACCAGACACCGGTGGCGACGACCACGGTGTCCGCGGAGATCGTCGAACCGTCCGCGAGTCGGACTCCCGTCACCCGGTCGGCGTCGCCGATCAGGCCGGCGACGTTGGTGCCCTGACGAATTCGGATTCCTGTTGCCCGCGCCGAGGCCGCGAAGGCCTGCGCGGTCTGATACGCGTCCCCGTAGCCGCCGCGCTCTTCCCAACCGAAGGCCGCGAAGGGTTCGAGGTCGGCGGTGGGCCACATCGCGGCGACATCGGCGGCGTCGATCTCCTCGGTCTGCACGCCGACCGCACGTTGCGCCGCGAGGCTCTTGCGCATGTTCTCGACATTCGGCTCGCCGACGCCGACGACATATCCGGTCTGACGGAATCCGATGTCGGAGCCGAAAATCTCCTCCGCCTTCTCGAAGACCTCGAGTCCGACCGCGGCCATCGCCGCCAGCGAACCGACGCCGTAGTGGCACCGCACGATTCCCGAAGACTTGCCCGTCATCCCGCCGCCGACGGTGTCCCGCTCGCAGACGATCACATCGGTGATGCCGCGTTGTCCCAAGGCCCAGGCGGCCGCCACGCCCTCGAGGCCGCCACCGACGATGACGACCGAGGCGGTCTCGGTGCTCACAGGCCCGCCCCCGGAATCCAACTCGTCCCGGCGAGCGGAACGCGGGCCATCGCCGACGCCTCGATCGAGATGGCGACGAGATCTTCGGGCTCCAGATGCTGCAGGTGCGCTTTGCCGCACGCACGGGCGATCGTCTGGGCCTCCATCGTCATCACGCGCAAGAAGTTCGCCAGGCGCTTTCCGCCGAGGACTGGGTCGAAACGCGCCGAGAGTTCCGGGTCCTGCGTGCTGATGCCCGCGGGATCACGCCCGTCCTGGAAGTCGTCGTAGAAACCGGCTGCCGATCCCAGCGCCTCGTACTCCGCGGCGTATCGGGGATCGTTGTCGCCCAACGCGATCAGCGCAGCGGTGCCGATGGCGACGGCGTCGGCACCGAGGGCCATCGCCTTCGCGACATCGGCGCCGTTGCGGATTCCGCCCGACACGATGAGTTGGACCTCCCTATGAACGCCCAACTCCTGCAGGGCCTGCACCGCCTGCGGGATGGCAGCGAGGGTCGGGATGCCGACGTGTTCGATGAAGACGTCCTGGGTCGCTGCCGTTCCGCCCTGCATGCCGTCGACCACGACGACGTCGGCGCCGGAATGCACCGCGAGTTTCACGTCGTAATACGTGCGGGTGGCGCCGACCTTCACATAGATCGGCTTCTCCCAGTCGGTGATCTCGCGCAACTCGCTGATCTTGATCGCCAGGTCGTCCGGTCCGGTCCAGTCGGGGTGACGGCACGCGCTGCGCTGGTCGATACCCTGTGGCAAGGTCCGCATCCCAGCCACGCGTTCGGAGATCTTCTGTCCCAGCAGCATTCCCCCGCCGCCCGGTTTGGCACCCTGACCGAGCACGATCTCGATCGCGTCGGCCTTGCGCAGGTCGTCGGGGTTCATCCCGTATCGCGACGGAAGGTATTGGTAGACGAGGTGTTTGGACTGACCCCGCTCTTCGGGCGTCATCCCGCCGTCACCGGTGGTGGTGGAGGTACCGACCTCCGAGGCGCCGCGCCCCAGCGCTTCCTTCGCCCCGGCCGACAGCGCGCCGAAGCTCATCCCGGCGATCGTCACCGGGGTGGAGAGATGCAACGGGTACTTCGCATTTCGCGAGCCGAGGACGACGTCGGTGTCGCAGCGCTCGCGATAACCCTCGAGGGGGTAGCGGGACATCGACGCGCCGAGGAACAGCAGATCGTCGAAGTGCGGCAGCTTGCGCTTGGCGCCCCAGCCACGGATGTCGTAGATGCCGGTCTCGGCCGCGCGCTGGATCGCGGCGATGGTGGTGCGGTCGAACGTGGCCGACTCGCGCAGGCCGCGCTGTTCGACGCTCAGGTTGTCGGTCATGGTGGTTCTCTTTCGTCGTGTGGTTGTGCGACGTTGCGGCCCTTCGTGGCTCGTCGCTAACGCTCCTCGCACCTCAGGGAGCAGGTGGTCGGCCGCGCTAACGCTCCTCGCACCTCAGGGAGCGGGGGGTTGCGTGTCCTCCGCAAGCTCCGGGCGCTCCTCAGGGAGCGGAGGACGGCTCAGTACGCGGAGGTGTTGTCGACCTTGAAGTGGTAGAGCTCGCGGGCAGAGCCGTAGCGGGTGTAGTCGCGGGGGTCGTCGTCGCCGAAACCGGCGGCCTTGAGCAATCCGGCCAGTTCCTCGAGGTGCTCGGCGCGCATCGGTTTGGCGATGCAATCGGCACCCAGCGAGGCGACCTCGCCGCGCACGTAGATGCGGGTCTCATAGATCGAGTCACCGAGACCGTCGCCGGCGTCCCCGCGGACGACCAGACGCCCCGCCTGCGCCATGAAAGCGCTGTTGTGGCCGACGTTTCCACCGACGACGATGTCGACGCCCTTCATCGAGATGCCGCAGCGCGCCGCGGCATCACCCTCGACGACGAGGAGCCCGCCGTGGGCGGTGGCGCCGGCCGACTGGGAGGCGTTGCCCTTCACGATCACACTGCCGCTCATCATGTTCTCGGCGACGCCGGTTCCGGCGTTTCCGTTGATCGTGACCTCGGCCTGCTGATTCATGCCGGCCGCGTAGTAGCCGACATGTCCGTTGATCGTGATCTTCACCGGGAGGTTGACGCCCGCGGCCACGCTGTGGGCTCCGGCCGGGTTGTCGATGACGATCTCGCCGGAGATGTCCCCGTGCAGCATCGAATTGATCTCGCGCAACGGGGTTTCGGCGAGGTCGAAGGTGTGATTGGGGTTCATCGTCTCAGCTTTCGCCGTGTCGTTCGAGGCGGGAACGGGAGGGGTGGAGGGAAACTCGGCGGTCATCGAGTCCATGCGTAGACGACCTCCGGCTCGGGCTCCCAGATGCGGGCGTTCTCCACGCCGGGCAGTTTGGCCAGTGCGCGGTACTCACTCGCCATCGCCACCCAGTCGTCGGTCTCGGCGATCACGGCCGGTTTGCATGCGATGGCGTCACGGACCACCGCGAACGAATCGCGATTCGACACCAGCAACGTGTAGAAACCGTCGAAGTTCGCGCAGACCTCTTTCAGTGCTGTTTCCACGTCCTTGCCCGCCGCAAGCTGGTGTGCGACGAAGCGCGCCCCCACCTCCGTGTCGTTCTCACTGTCGAACTCCACTCCGGCAGCGCGCAGTTCACGCCGGATGGTCGCGTGATTCGCAAACGAACCGTTGTGGACCAGGCACTGTTCGGGGCCGACCGCAAACGGATGTGCGCCCGAGGAGGTGACCGCCGATTCGGTCGCCATCCGGGTGTGCCCGACGCCCTGCCATCCCGACGCCGCGGCCAGGCCCCAGGATTCGGTCAGGTCACGGGGTGCGCCGACGCCCTTGAGGACGGTCAGGTCCGACCCGAAACCGGCCACCAGGGCCTGCGGGTATGCGGCCCGGGCGGCGGCCAGCAGCTCCTCGGCCGGCGCGGGGGCGGAGGCCACCAGCGTCACGTCGATCGTCTGTGCGGCGACCGGCACGCCGAGGGCCGCACCCAGCGTCGTGGACACCTCGTCGGGAAGAACGTCGAGTTCGAGGAGGGAGATGCAGCCGTGTCCGGGCGGTGCCCACGTGGGGTTGCCGTAGACGGCGATACCCGCCGAATCCGCGCCACGGTCTTGCATCTCGCCGAGCATCCCGGCGAGCATCTCGCCCAACCGGGGGTGAAGGTCAGGGTTGCGCAGGTGCAGCCCGACGATTCCGCACATGATCAGTTCCTTACGTCGATCGATGAATCTCGTTGAGAGATCTTGTGTTCTGGGGGAAGGACGGTCAGAACGCCGTCAGGTACTTGTCGACCTCCCACGGCGTGACCGCCGCGTGCCAGTCGAAGAACTCGTCGCGTTTGAGTCCGGCGAAGTATGCCGAGACCCGCTGCTCGTCCTCGGGCCAGTCCTCGGGAAGCGCGGCGTCGAGCGTGCCGGCGACGACCCCGTCGGCCTCCAGCGCCTCCACCGCGTGCAGGAGGGTGAGCGGGAGTTCGGCGATGTGGCCGGGGCAGTTGCCGACGGCGCCCGGGTCCAGACTCCGCTTGATGCCGTCGAGTCCCGCACCGAGCAGCGCGGCGACGGCCAGGTACGGATTCGCCGACCCGTCACCGCCACGGAGCTCCACGCGCTGCTCATCGGGCACCCGGATGTAGTGGGTGCGGTCGTTGCCGCCGTAGGTCGCCCGCCGCGGAGCCCAGGACGCACCCGAGCGCGTCGCCGTCGCACCGGTTCGCTTGTAGGAGTTGACCGTCGGTGCGATCACGGCTTGGAGCGCGGGTGCGTGTTCCAGAATCCCACCGATGAACCCGTACGCCGTCTCCGACAACCCCAGTCCTCGCTCGTCGTCGGTGACCTGCGGGAACACCGGGTCGCCCGCCTGCGTAAGGGACAGGTGGAAGTGCAGACCCGACCCGGTGCGCTCTGCGAAGGGTTTCGGCATGAAGGTCGCGATCATGCCCTTCTCCGCAGCCAGGGCGGAGAGCAGGTACCGGAGCGTGACGACGCGGTCGGCGGTCGTGAGCGCGTCGGAGTAGGCGAAGTTCTGCTCGAACTGGCCGTTCCCGTCCTCGTGGTCGTTGGCGTAGTTGCTCCAGCCGAGTTGGTTCATCGCGGTGGACACGGTGGTGAGGTGGTCGTACATCCGGGTGAGACCGCGGACGTCGTAGCACGGCTGGTCGGAATCATCGGCGGCGTCGGCGGTCACCAGCGAGCCGTCGGCGGCCCGTTTCAGGAGGAAGTACTCGACCTCGGCCCCGACCCACGGCTCGAAACCCGCGTCCGCGGTCTGCGCGATGAGCGCCTTGAGGATGTTCCGGGGCGCGAACGGCCACGGCTTGCCCTCGACATGGGGATCACACTGGACGACCGCGAGGCCCTCCTTGATGAACGGGATGGGCAGGAAGGACCGGACATCGGGGATAGCGATGAGATCGGGATCCTTCGGCTCCTGGCCGATCGCGCCGACCGCATATCCGGCGAAACCTACGCCCTCGGTGGCCAATTCGTCCACCGCTTCCACCGGCACCAGTTTGGCGCAGGGCTTGCCGCGGAGGTCGACGAACATCGCGAGGATGAACTTGGTGCCGTGCGTCGAGCAGAGATCGGCGAGTTCGCCGGTCGTTGTCTCGGTGGTTGTCATCATGTGCTCCGGGGTCGACTCTAAGGGCTTTCGTTCCGCATGTCCACTCGCGTGAACCATTGTCTACTATTAGTAGACCTGGTGGATGTTTCGTCCCTGTTTCGACTCCGTGAGCGGTGGGTGTCAATCTGTCCGGCAACGTTTTCCACGTCCTCGGACGCACAGCGCTCGGGGGCCCACCGTCGAACGGTGAACCCCCGAGCAGTTGCCAACCGATGACCGGTATGGATCAGACCCCGGCCGGTGGCGCCGAGGCCGGAGTCGACGGCGGCATCGCCTCCTCCACCTTGTCCGCGGCGCGGGCCGGCGACATGGTCGCGAGTCCGCCGGCGTGACCGACCGAGGCGGCGGGGATCTCGTACGCCGTCTCCGCGTGGACCGCGGTGTCGAGGCCGACCATCTCGGTCTCCTCGTCGACGCGCATGCCGATGAGCTTGTCGAGTCCCTTGGCGATCAGCCAGGTCATCACGAACGAGTACGTGCAGGTGATGACGATGCCGGCGAGCTCACGCCAGACGATGTCCACCGGACCGCCGAACAAGATCCCCTGGACACCGGCCGGCGCGGCCTCGGTGGCGAAGAGCACGATGCAGATGGTTCCGACGATCCCGCCGATGCCGTGCACGGCGAAGGCATCCAGCGTCTCGTCGATCTTGAGCTTGCTCTTGAAGCTCAGCAGGAACGCCACGACCGCCGCGGCGAAGATGCCCACGAGCAGCGCACCGAGCGGTGCCATGCTGCTGGCCGCGGGGGTGATCCCGACGAGGCCCGCGACGGTGCCGGTGATCATGCCGAGCGAGGTGACGTGCCCCTCGCGCCACTTCTCGATGATCGCGAACCCGATCATGCCCGCCGAACCGGCCAGCAGTGTGTTCAGGATGACGGCCTGCGCGAGGAAGTTGGCGCCGAGCGCGCAACTGCCGTTGAACCCGAACCAGCCGAAGAACAGGATGCCGCCGCCCATGATCGTCATCGGCACGTTGTGCGGGCGCTCCATCCGCCGCTTGCGCGCACCGAGCACCACCGCGAGGGCAAGGGCCGCGACACCGGCATTCATGTGGACGGCGGTGCCGCCTGCGTAGTCGACGATCTCGAGATCGTTCAGCAGGAAACCGCCGCTGTAGTTGTCGTCGACGTCGGCCGCGAAGACCCAGTGGGCGACCGGGAAGTACACCACGATGAGCCAGATCGGCGCGAAGACCAGCCACGCCGAGAACTTCATCCGGCCCGCCGCGCCGCTGGCGACGATCGCGATCGTGATGGCCGCGAACAGGATGAACCAGGCTGCGAAGTAGAGCGTCTGGGTGGCGCCGGAAGCGTCGTCGGTGAGCCAGTTGGTCAGGCCGATGTAGTCGGTCGGGTTGCCGATGAGGCCCCACCCGCCCACCGACGGACCGGACACCAGGCCGTGCCCGATCACGACGTACAGGACCGCCGTGATCGCCAGGGTGGACATGACCATCGTCATGATGTTGAGGACGTTCTTCGATCCGACCATGCCTCCGTAGAAGAAGGCCAGGCCCGGGAACATCAGCAGGACGAAGACGAAGGCCGCCAGCATCCATGCCAGGTCGGCATTGGCGGCGAGTATGGGTTCCATGAGCGATCTTTCGGTTCTGGGACTCTACGAGAAGTCGGGTGTTACGGGACCAGGGCTCACGGGCGACTTTGACCGCGGAGGTATGCGACGACGTTGTCGCGATAGTCGAGAAAACCCTTGTAGGCGGCGATGTCCTCGCCGAGCGTCTCGATGACGGTCGCCAATTGACCGGCCCACTCGGGTATGCGCTTCACGTCCTCGAGCGAGGCCATGAATGTCCGGATATTGAACGTCACCGCACCCGACATCGGCAACCGGACGAAGTGTTCCAGCTCGATGCGCAGTCGCGCGCGACCGAAATCGCCGTCGGCGATCATGCCCGCGACGTCGGCCGCCCACTCCGGCAGCTCCTCGAGGCTGACGTCGAGTTTGTGGGAGTCCGACGCCGACAGCGTCCAGTTCACCCTGCGGTACACCTGGTCTGCGGGTAGCCTCCGCAGGAACTGTTCGGCGCGGGCGACGATGCCTTCGCGGAGCATGCGGGGAACGGGCGCGTGGATCTCGTACATGTCCATCCCGACGTCGAAGGACACCGACCACGCGGCGGCGAAGGTGACCACGCCGGCGTCGAAGTACAGGTGCCCGTCGCGTTCGGTGACGAGCAGCAGGTCGTCGGGTACCTCACGCGCCAGGAATTCCATGGGGCCGTAGGGAAGGGTGGCCGGATCACCCAGGACGAACTCCTGATCCGTACCCAGAAGCCGGTTGCACCAACGGAATCGACCGTCAGCGTGTTCGGTGAGCTCCATCGCCGCGGGGTAGGCGTGACCGAGATCGCGCAGGTAGTACAACAGCAGATCCCAGGAGGCCAGTTCCATCCCCGGGCGCACACGGACGCGTGTCGGATCGGCGTCGAGGATCCGCCGTCGCTCGGCCATGATCTCCGGATACTCGGCGCCGCCGAGATCGACGAGGTGCCTGCCCCATTCGCCGGCCCGGGTCGGACGCGGGATGCGTGCCGGTTCGACGTTCACGCTGTAGGAGAACTCCTCCATTTCGTCCGGAAACGGCCACGGCAGGTTCGCCAGGTGGTCGACCCGACGGGTCGGGAACGATTCGATGCTCACAGGTCCACCTCGATGTCCTGACCGCGCGAGACACAACACAGCATGGCGTCGCCCACGGTCTTCTCGTCGTCGGTCAGTACGAAGTCGCGGTGCTCGATTCGGCCGCTTCGCACCGGGATTCGGCATTCGCCGCACACGCCTTGGCGGCACAGACTCGGCACCGGGACGCCGTTGTCGAGCAACCGCTGCAGCAGCGACACACCCGGTGGCACGTCGATGCGGAGGCCCGAAGACGCCACCGTCACGGTGAAGGGATCGCCGGGATCCTGTTCGGGGGCGGTGAAACGTTCGAGATGTACTCGCGCGCTGGGCCATCCGGCGTCCTCCGCGAGCCGCGTGTACGCCTCCAGGAGTGACGTGGGACCACAGGCATAGGCGTGCGTTCCGAGCGGCTGCGCCCGCAATCGCTCAGCGATCACCCGCATGGTGGCCGCGGCCCCGGACACCTCGTGCAGCGTCACGGAGGGTTGCATGGCGAGCGCCCGCAGGTCCTCGGTGTGCGCACCGCATCCACGCCGATAGGAGTAGACGATGTCGGCCCGACGCCCGTCCCGAGCGAGGGCACGGGCGTGCGACAGCACCGGAGTGACCCCGATTCCGCCCGCGATCAGCAATGCGCCGCGCTGATCGAGCACCGGCGGGAACATCGAACGCGGACCCTCGATCTCGATGACGGCATCGACGACGAGGTTGTCGTGCAACCAATCCGAACCACCGCCCGCACCACGTCGCAACACCGAGATGCCGTAGCTGGTCGGGTACATCCCGTCGTCGACGAGCGAGTAGGCATTCCGCTGTCCGCCGGCCGAGATGATGAGATGGCTGCCCGGCTGGTACGCGGTCAGGACCGCGTGGGCGTCGTCGACGGGGCCGAACCGGAAATGCGTGACCTCGTCCGTGAGTTGTCGCACGGACATGACACGCATCGGTCGCGGACCGGTGGCATAGGCCGGATGAAGGTGGGCCGGGTACTGCCCTACGGCGACCGCGGTCATTCGTCGCCGCCGACCGCAGAGGCCAGGAAGCTGCCCATCACCGGTGAATGGTGTTCGTGCACCTCGAGATCCCGAGCGCAACCGGGGCACGCGACGACGCCGCCGACAACGGCCTCGGCGCGAAAGGTCTCGCGGCAATGCGCGCAGTAGAGCGGTAGGTCGCGGGTGTGCGTGACATAGCACGACAGTTCGGCCGCCACCGCCCCCGCGTTACGCGCCATGGCGAGTGCCGTCATGACGTCGTACTGCCCGCCGGTGACCAGGACTCGGGTACCGGTGCGGCACTCGTCCAGAGCAGACTGCAACGCCGATCTGTCGACCGCGTCGCCCAGTGAGTCCAGGACCACCAACCGCGTCCCTCCGGCGGCCTCGGCGGCCGCCACCCAGTTCCGTGACACGTGCGCGGCTGCCGGATCGTCGCCGATCGCCACCACGAGGAACGCCGCCCCGGTGGTGTCGACGGCCGGGGGCGAGGCGGGCCACCGCGGCATGCCGGCCCCGGTGGTCTCCTGCGTCGCCGGTGCGGCCGCGCGCAGCCACTGCGCCGCACGATCCCGGAACTTGATGATGCCCTTGTAATCGGCCATGTCACCGGGCAATTCGGCCAACACCTCCGCGGTGCGTCGGCGCCAGACCTCGACGGTGGCGAGTTGCTCGAGCGGAAGCATGTACGTCCGGATGAGGAACATCACCGCACCCGAATCCGGCAGCCGGATGAGGTGTTGCACTTCGACGCGGAGGTGTACCCGCCTGCCGAACTCGTCGTCGGGGACCTGTTGGATGACCTCCCGGTCCGGTCCCCACTTGTGATAGATCTCGGTCGAGACGTCGAGCCTGCGGTCGATCGTCAACGTCCAGTTGGTTCGTCGATACGGCTGATGAGGTTGGAGGCGCTTGAGGAACTCGTGCGCACGGGTGATGACGCCTTCGGGGTGGATGCGCGGCACCGGTCCGTGGATCTCGAGGAAGCTCATCCCGACGTCGAACCCGAAACTCCAATCGGCCGCGAAGGTGACGACCCCGGCATCGACGTGGAGTTGCCCATTGCGCTGATCCAGAAGGGCGATGTCCTCCTGGACCTGAGAGCTGATGTAGCGCAACGGTTCCTCGGGAAGTGACGCCGGGTCACCGTATCGGAAGTGTTGCTCGATCCCGAGGATTTCGTTGTGCCACAACCAGGTGTCGGGTCCGGTCGACGCGAGCCGGAACCCGGGACAGGTCGCGGCGAGCTCACCCATGACGGTCAACATCGCGTCCCACGCGGCCGGGACCATATGCGGCAACACAGCATGGCGGGTGGGATCGGCGGCCAGGATCACCGCGCGCTGATCGATCTCGGTGCGGTACTCCGAATCGATGTCGACAACCGACGTCCCCCACTCGCCGGCCGCCGTGGTCACCGGGGTCCGGGCCGGCTCGACATTCGTGCTGTAACGATAGCGGTCCTCGGGGAACGGGAACGGGAAGCCCGCGAGGAGATCTGGCGCGACCGTCGTCGTCGCTCCGCCCGGGTCGAGAGTGTCTGTCACAGGGGAACCTCCAGGGTGCTGGCGGCCGAAGCGCGCGAGACGCACGGCATGATGGCGTTGCCCGCGTCCTTCTCCTCGGGGGTGAGGTAGAGATCGCGGTGGACCGGGATACCGCCGGCGAGCGGGATGCGGCACTCACCGCACACGCCTTGCCGGCAGAGATTCGGCACGACGATGCCCTCGTTCTCGAGAGCCTCGAGCATGCTCGTCCCCGCCGGTACATCGACCGTCCGCCCGGAAGCGGTCAGCTCCACACGGAAGGGGTCGCCGGCGTCGAGAGCGTCGATCCCGAACCGCTCGAGATGAATCCGCGATTCCGGCCAGCCGGCGTCCACCGCCGCAGCAGTGACCGCGTCGATCATCGCCGCCGGACCGCATACGTACAGGTGGGTACCGATCGGCTGGGTACGCAGGGTCTGTGCGAGGCGATCGGCGAAAGAGTGCCGGTCGGTGAACAGTTCGGCACGGGGTCCGGCGAGTGCGGTGACCTCGTCGAGGTGGGCGGCCGCCGAATCACGGAAGACATACAGCAGTTGCACATCCCGGCGCCAGCGAGCCGCCGACCGAAGGTGGGACATCATCGGCGTGATCCCGATCCCGCCGGCGATCAGGAGATGTTTACGCGCCCGGGCGACCGGAGCGAACGCGCTGCGCGGCAACCCCACCGACACCGTTGCGCCGACCTCGAGTTCGTCGTGCAACCAACGCGATCCGCCCTTGCCGTCATCGAGTCGGAGCACCGAGATCGAGTAGTGCAACGGATGCGCGCCGTCGCCGGTCAGGCTGTAGGCGTTGGTGAAGGCACCCCCGTGCACGACGACGTGACTGCCCGGGATGTAACCGGGCAGCACGTTGCCGCCGGGGTCGGAAAAGGTGATCGCGCGGATGTCTCGGGCGGGGGCGTCGACAGCCGTGACGACGAGTTCCAGCGTCGTCGCGCCGGCTCCGGGACGCACGACGGACTCGGGGCTGCTCATGTCGGCCACTCCGGTGTTCATGAGGGATCCTTCGTGAGGGTGGGTACCTCGCCTGGTCCGGTTCCCGGACAGGCCGACTGGGCGGTCTCGGCGTCGGCCATGAAACCCAGATATTGTCCGGTTCGACGCGAGACGTGGTGGTACACGAGCAGGTCGCGACGGCAACCGACGCACCCGACGATGTCATCGACGGCCGCGGCCGCGCGGGTGACCGATCGGCAGTGTGCGCAGAAGATCTGCACGACCGACTGCGGCGCGGAAGTCACCGGGACGACGGCGATCTCGTCGTCCTCGAGTCCGGCACCGAGCGCGACCGCGCGCAGTGTCAGTGCCGATCCAGGCTCCGCTGCTATCCAGACTCGCACGCCGACAACGGCTTCGGCGAGGGTGCTGCCGAGCTGGGCGGCGACCGAGTCGGTATCCCCGTGGATACGTGTGGTGGCACGCGGAGGTAGTGATGACTCCCAGCGAGCCAGGGTCTCGGCGACATCCCCGACACCGACCAGCACGTACGAGTTGCCGGTCGGTGGGGGCGTCGTCGCCTCGATCGGTACGCCTGGACGTGCCCACGTCGGCACGCTGGAGAAGTCGATCTGCGACATGGCAGCGACTCAGAGGAGGGTGGCGTCGCGCAACCCGGTGTAGAAGGCGAGCGCGTAGTCGGGGGTGCTGAAGTAGATCTTGGACCCCTTCGGGAAGAAGATCGCGTCCTTGGCCTTGGCCACGGTCTTCTGCCCGGTCTCCCTGTTCTCCAGGAGGAACTCGCCTTCGAGCACGACCTTCATCTTGTCGTATTCGTACTCGTAGTACAGCGGCTCGTCGGTGTGGCGCAGCTCGAAGTACCCGCTGCACATGGGGCTTCCGTCCGGGTTCTCGTAGACGTCTCCGATGAAGCCCTCGGTGCCCGGGTACTCCGCCTCGGGCATCTTCGGCAGATCCTCGTATCCGCCGCTGGTCACGCGGAACTCCAGGGCCTTGGCACTCTCGATGGTCACGATGCTCCTTCACAGGTTCGATCTGGGCGTACTCGCGGGCGGCGGTACGTCGACGACATCCGGGGTCCGCGACCCATCGGCGCGACTCCCCGTAGTGGACTTTGTCCCCTGTTATGAAACAAGCGTCGTGTTTCGTAGGTGTGACGGCACTGTAATGGCGTGCTACGGAACCGGCCCGTCCCGGACAGGGTGATCGGTCGGGCACGCAGACATCGACCCGCAGGTGCGCACCGTTTCGGCCCCTGGTCGGTCGGGTACCGCGGTCGGCAAGCCGGTTCCGCCGCATGCGAGCGACCCGGCCCAGGCGCCCGGTTGAGAACCCAGCCGGGCGCCGTCTCATGACTCGACTCCGCGGGCCTGCTCGGCACGACTGCGACCGCGCCGCAACGTGATTCGCGATCAGTGTTGCACCTTCGACCAGACTCTGACAACATACGTTCTCAGTTTGATCGGAGGGATCAATGGGCCATCGGCGTCAGTGGGTGACGGTTGCCGGCGCAACCAGCACGACAGGTCGTGCACGAAGTGCGCGCGATGTCGGCGGAGTGCCTGACATGCGACCCACGTGTACCTCGAACCCGGACGCCTGGTTCCCAGAGCAGGCCGCCGGTGCCCGGAGCCTGGCCAATCGGCACGCTGTCGACGGGTGCGTCCGCTGTCCGATCCGTTCGCGCTGCGCCCGCCTCGCCCTCGACGATCCGACTCACCTGACCGGGATCTGGGCGGGTGTCTACGTGCCGCCGCCGGGCAACCAGCACCGGGCCCGTACCCATGCACTGAATCGACTGCAATCCATCGGCTTTCCGCACGCGCACCCGAACGAAGAGCACCGGACGACGGCCTGACCCGACGATGCGGTGGCACTCGCACACGACATCGGCCCGGGTGCGGCGACTACCTGAGAGGTAGTGGCTCTCACGATGTCTGACGCCGACACTAGGATCACGACGATCCGCAGAGGAGGTGTCCGATGACCGACCGACCGACCGCCGTCGGCAGAAGACCCGCTGCTCTCCTCGCGCCCACGGGCTCGAGTCCGCGGTGGCTGACCGCGGTCATGCGGTGCGACCGCGCCCTGTCCTCGTGGTTCATCGGGGCGGGCTTCTTCTTCGCGCCGGTCTCGTTGATCCTCGACCCGTGGCCTGCCGCTGTCGTGATCGCCTGGGTGGCGATCTCGGTGTCCGGGCTATGGCTCGGTCTGCTCGGCGTCTTCATGGCCGCCGGCTTGGCGCAGGTGCTGCGCGCCGGCGACGAGATCCCCGACGAGTTCTGGTCCGGTCTGCTGGATTACCGGACCCGGTGAGCCGGCCGGGCCGACGGTCGAGCGGCTAGGCCGACTCGGCGGCCCGGGCCGCCGGCGCACCCGTTCGGCCACGGACGAGCGCGGCCGCTGCGATGAGCACGAGTGACAGGCAGGCCGCGACGACGAAGGCCAGGTGAATGCCGTCGGCCCCCGCCTGCAGCGGCTTCACCCCGTCGTCGATGGCCGACTGTGTACCCCGGGACATCAGCGTGATGAACAGCGCGGTGCCTGCCGCTCCCGCGACCTGCTGGATGGTGCTGACGGTCGCGCTGCCGTGCGAGTACAGCTCGGGACTCAGCAATCCCAGCGCTGAGGTCATGAGCGGCGTCAGACCGAAAGCGATACCAGCACTGAGGATCACGTGAGCCGCGATCACCATGCCCAACGACGACCCGGCGTCGAGCGTGGTGAGCAGCCACGTGCCGGCACTGACGGCCAAGGTGCCCGGTAGCACCAGTGGTCGTGCACCGACCTTGTCGAACAATGCACCGACGAAGGGCGCCAGCAGACCCATCACCAGGCCACCGGGCAGGAGCACGAGGCCGGTGGTCAGGACGTCCTTGCCCATCACGTTCTGTAGGAAAAGGGGAAGCAGGATGAGCGCGCCGAAGAGCGTCAGCATGAACCCGGCCATCAGCACGACGGCCAAGCGGAACGGTGCGATCGCGAAGGTCCGCAGGTCGAGCAGTGCCAAGCCGCGGTCGGCGAGTTTGAGCTGTCGCACGACGAACAACGCGAGCGCGACGGCGCCGATGACGAGTGGCACCCACGGTGGGATCGGGGCGTGCCCACCCGCCGACTCCCCGATGCTGCTGAGACCGTAGACGACACCGCCGAAGCCGAGAGCCGACAACGGGACCGAGATGAGGTCGAGCTGCGCGGGCCGACGTTCGGTGACGTTGCGGACGAACACCCCGCCGAGGATCAGCGCACCGATCGCGATGGGCAGCACGATCCAGAACATGGCTCGCCAACTGAGGGATTGCAGGATCAGGCCGGACACCGTCGGACCGACGGCCGGCGCGACGGCGATGACGATGGAGACCAGTCCCATCGTGCGGCCACGATTCTGCTCCGGGACGACGTTCAGGATCGTCGTCATCAGCAGCGGGACCATGAGCGCGGTGCCGGACGCCTGCACCACGCGGGCGACGATCAGGAGTTCGAAGCCCGGCGCGAGGGCGGCGGCGAGGGTGCCGATCGTGAACAACGTCATCGCCGCGATGTAGATCGACCGCAGGGTGAATCGCTGCATCGGTAGCCGGTGATCGGGATGACGATCGCCATCGTCAGCAGGAACCCGCTGGTGAGCCATTGCGCGGTGGCGGCGGTGATCTCGAGGTCGGCCATCAGGGTGGGCAATGCGACGCTCAGGATCGTCTCGTTCAGGATCACCACGAAGGCCGCGACCAGCAGGACCCCGATGAGCAGCACGGCGCTGCGATCCGTGCCGGTGTCGGTGCGGTTGTCGGTGCCCGGGAGGGCGGCGTTCTCGGTCACTGTCGTTCTCTCATCGCTGTGGGGGTCCGGGTCGATCACACGGCGACGCTACCGGAAAGTGGCAGCGCCTGCCAGAGTGGCACCGACTGACATATCGGCGGGTCGACCGCTAGTCTCGACCCATGCCGGAACCCTCCGAGACCGGCGGGTTGCGGGCCCGCCGTCGAGATGCGACGCGCCTGGAGATCCACGAGGCCGCAGTGGAACTGTTCGAGCGCAACGGATTCGACGAGACGACGGTCGACGAGATCGCCGCTGCCGCCGGGGTCTCACCGCGCACGTTCTTCCGGTACTTCCCGACCAAGGAAGAGTGCGTGCTCTTCGACCGCTTCGGTTTCGACCAGGCACTCGACGACCATCTGGCCGGCATCGACCCCGATGCCCTGTCGCTCGCCGACATCGAGGGCGTCTACCGGCAGCTCCTGGAGGGGTTCGGTGATCGCAGCGACGACGTGTCCGCCCATTTCATGCGCGTGCAGAAACTCGTACTCGCGACACCCACCCTGAGCCGTGCCGCCCTCGGCCGCTACGCCGACAAGTCACGCCGACGGCCCGAGGCCCTCGGCGACCGCAGCTCGGCTCGGACGCGGGGCCAGCTCCGGATGATCCTGGAGATCGCCAATCTCGAGGTGCAGTGCGCCTTCGAGGAGTGGGTAGAGATCAACGAGCGTCCCGGGTCGTCGGGGACGCCCCGGCCGCTGGTGGACGTCTACGACGACGTGTGCCGTCGGATGCGGGAGCTCTAGTCGAGCCAGTCGAGCACCGACGCCGCGGTCCAGCTCTGCTGCATGCTGCCGAGCGGCTCCCCGGTGAACGGCTCGTAGTACTCGGCAAACGTCCCGTCGGTGGCTTGGCGAAGCCCTTCCTCGCGCAGGCGCGCCGACCGCT
Organism: Gordonia sp. BP-119; assembly: GCF_016924115.1. Classification (NCBI taxonomy): domain Bacteria; kingdom Bacillati; phylum Actinomycetota; class Actinomycetes; order Mycobacteriales; family Gordoniaceae; genus Gordonia; species Gordonia sp. BP-119. The sequence goes on along the minus strand of NZ_JAFFZF010000018.1, from coordinate 52,508 downwards.
CGGTCCAGCCACGGCGGGCGAACGCCCAGCTGAAGAGCCAGGTCATCACCGGCCAGACGGGCCCGCGCCAGTACTCGCGCGGGCGGAAGTCGGCCGAGATCGGTGACGTCGACGGCGGGACCGCATACCGCAGATCCGGGTGGCCGCAGTACCGCGGACCGTCGAAGAGTCGCAGCAGCGCGCGTTCGCGGTCCCGGGAGAGGCCGCCGCACAGCAGCGGCGCGAACACCGCGATCGTCTCGGTGTTGATCCACGAGTTGGCTCGCAGGTCGAAATCCCTTGCGGCACCGTTCCGGTCGTTGGCGGCGGACACGACCCCGGCCCGGAATCGATCGGCCCACGCGCGGAGATCTCGGACATCCGACCGCGGTTTGGAGTAGTCCTCACCGATCGTCGCCAATACATCGCAGGCGACGGCGAAGATGGCGGAGACGAAGACGTCCTCGACGGCGAAGCTCATCACCTTCGGGAGCAGCGCGTCGTCGTAATTGGCGCGCTTCATCTGTTCGACCAGCCAGATGTAACGGTCGTACTCGAGGTCGGTGGGCCGCATCGAGAAATCGTCGACGTGATCGAGGTCGGCGCGCTGGTAAGGCGGAAGGTCGACCCCGGGGATCACGTTGGCGTACGCGGAATCCCAGCGTGGCGAGTTGTCCATCCCCGACTCCCAGCCGTGGAAGATAGTGATCCGCCCGCGCCCGTTGGGGTCTCGCGCGTGTGCCAGCCACCGGTGCCACCGCACCAGCGAACTCCATCGCCGGTCGATGAACTCGTTGGCGACGGCGCGCGTGGTGCGACCGTGGCGTCGGGAGTGGTCGAGGATCCGCTGCACCGCGATCGCATGCACCGGCGGCTGGGTGATACCGGACGTGTCGGGGAAGTCGGGCGCGCACTCGGCGAGGCGGGCGCACTCCCAGCGAGCCGGCCCCGGGAAGTAGCCGTCGCGGCCGTTCGCGAAGACGATGTGCGGAATCATCCCGTTGCGCCACTGCGCCGACAGCAGGGTGTCCATCTCGATGACGGCCCGCTCCACCGACAACGGCGCGAGACCGACCGTGACGAACGCCGCATCCCAGCTCCACATGTGCGGATACAACTTGGGCGCAGCGCTTGTCATCGTGCCCAGGTCATTGCCTCGAAGCAGGTACGCGGCACGTGCCGACAGCTGCGTTGGGGTGAATCCGTACCGGGCCACGTCGACGATTGTGCCCCGCGACGTCGGCGTCTGCTCATCGAGCCCGACGGGGCTGCCGCCCACGAATTCGCAGTAGGGTCGAGAGGTGCCCACCGCGTTGATCACCGGGGCGAGCCGCGGCCTCGGAGCCGAGATCGCCCGCCAGCTCGCGCCGACCCACGACCTCCTGCTCGGCGGACGCCCCTCCCCCGAACTCGATCGGCTGGCGACCGAACTCGACGGCGCGAGCACCTTCGCTGCCGATCTGACCGACTACGACGAGGTCGAGGCCGCCGTGGAGGCGATCACCGAACTCGACGTCCTCGTCCACAATGCGGGGGTGTCCAGCAGCCTCGAGCCCGTCGGCGAGACCCCCGTCGAGGAATGGCGTCATGTCCTCGAGGTGAATGTCGTCGCCGCTGCCGAACTGACGCGGTTGCTGCTCCCCGCGTTACGAGCGGCCGCCGGCCACGTCGTGTTCATCAACTCGGGCGCGGGACGTCGGGTCAACCCCGGATGGACCCCCTATGCAGCAAGCAAGTTCGCGGCGCGAGCGCTCGCCGACGGGTTGCGTGTCGAGGAACCGACCCTCCGGGTGACGTCCGTCTTCCCCGGCCGCATCGACACCGACATGCAGCGCGACATCGTCGCCATCGAAGGAGACGAGTACGACGGGTCGCGGTTCCTGCGTCCCGCGACCGTCGCCCGAGCAGTCGTGCACGCCATCTCCACCCCGGCCGACGCCCACCCCGAAGAAATCGTGCTGAGGCCGACGGGGCGGGGCTGACCCTTCCTGAGCGTCCGTATTCTCTGCTCCCTGAGGTGCGAGCGAAGCGAGCCACGAAGGGCCCGCAAGACGTCTGGGGGATCGCTAGAAACCGCCGTCCACCAGGCCCTTCGTGGCTCGTCGCTTGCGCTCCTCGCACCTCAGGGAGCAAGGCTGACGCGCCCTCCGCAAGCTCCGGGCTCTGTCAGGAGCGGAGGGATCGCGGTCAGAGCTGTTTGAGATCCGACTGCTGCCAGACCGCGCGCATCGTCGACACCTTGCCCTCGGCGTCGAAGACCATGATGTCGACGGGGGTGATCTCGAAGGCGAGTCCGGCGGTCTTGGTGACCAGGGTGAACTCGAAGACCGCGGTGTCGCCGGCGATCTTCTTCCACTTGAGCGTCGCGGTGCGCTCGTCCATACCGGTGATCACCGAGTAGAACTCCACCAGCTGCTCGCGGGTGTCGCGGATGTCCGCGCCGATGGGGTCTTCGACGGTCGCGTCCGCGGCGTAGAGGTCGGCGATCTGCTCTGCGGTACCCGAGTTGAGCAGCTCGATATAGGCGTCGACGGCCGCGTCGATCTTCTCCGCGAGCCCGGCTTGTTCCACGGTCATGAATCCTCCAGAAAAGTAGAACGTGTTCTAATTCGGCACGGTAGCACGGCGTCCGTCAACCGGTGGATGATTTCGGTGCCCGGTCGGAGTTGTTTGATACGTTCGCCGCACAGTTTCCCCGCGTGCGGAAAGGCCGGTGCACCTCTCGATGACCGAGCCGCCGCGCGTACCTCCACCACCGTCCGGCGAGCCCCCGTGGCAGCCGCCCGTCGTCTCCGACGAGTGGAGCCCGGTGCCAGATGCGGGACCGCCGCAGGGTCCACCCACACCGCGGCCGCCTACCGTGCCCGGACCGCAGCCGCAATGGGGTTCGGCGATGTCGACCCCACCTGGCTCGAGTGCTCCCCTTCCGGGGAACGGGTGGGCGGGGTGGATGCCGCCACGACGGCCGACGCCCGTCAGCGCACTGCTGCAACAGATCTTCTCGACCACGTTCGCGGCACCGCGTGTCTTCCTGGGCCTCGTCGGCGTGAGCTGGGGCGCGGCGGCGGCACCAGTCGCGCTCATCACCTGGTGGCTGGTGAGCGCCGAACCGACCCTCGACGACCCGGACGACTGGGCGAGCCTGGCACCGGTCACCGCGTTCGTCCTCACTGTCTTTGCGCAGTGGGCCGTCATGACGGGCGCACTCAGCGGTCTCGCCGCCCGTCCCCTGGCCCGCCTGCGCGCCGGGTCCGTACCGACGCTCGACGACGCCCTGCGCGCGGGTCGCCGGTCCCTCGCCCGACTGTCGGGGTGGACCGCCCTCCTGGGACTCGCCGTCGCGGCGGCGTTCACCCCGGGCATCGCACTCCTCGGTCTGGGAGTCAGCTCCGACGGAATCGTACTGATCGCCGGGAGTCTCCTCCTCTTCCTCGTCGCGCTCATCCCGGTGACGTGGCTGCTGGTACGCACGGTGTTCACGGCGCCTGCGATCGTGGTCGACGGCCTCTCCGTGCGAGGCGCGATCGCCCGCTCGGGGTCGTTGTCGGCGGAGCGGTTCTGGCGGACCTTCGGCATCCTGGCGGTCATGGTCGTGCTGGCGTGGGTCGCGATGACGACGATGATGTACCCCTTCGATCTTCTCGGATCGATCGCCGGCGTGTGGTTCGCCGACGGGGACGCCCGTGGCACCGAGACCGTCGTCGCGGTGATTGGCATCGTCGTGGCGTCGATGGTCGTGCAACCGGTACTGACCGTCGTCCCGGCCGTCCTCTACGACGATGCACGCGCCGAGGCGGCCCCGACGCCGTTCTTCTCCGGACAGGGCGACCGGTGATCGGAGTTCTCGCTGCGCCATTGGACCCCGGCAACGACGAAGCACGCCGGTGGGCCGAGGAGGAGCTGTCCGACTCCGAGTATCAACCACCCGAACCGTCGTGGTTCGACCGCTTCGGTGAGCGGCTCTGGGAGTGGATCGCCGACAACGTCTTCGGCTGGTTCGGCGGCTCCGACACCCTTCGGGGCATCGTGATCGTCGTGGCGATCGCCCTCGTCCTCGGGCTCGTCGTCGCGGTCGTCCGGCATCTCCGACGCAACCCACGACTTCCCCGCACCACCGCTGGCCCGCCAACGGGGTCGGTACTGACAGGTCCGGCTCGGTCCGCGGCCGACTTCCGGTCCGACGCCGACGCCGCCTTCGCCGCAGGCCGGTACGACCAGTGCGTGCTCGCCGCCGTCCGCGCCATGGCACGTCGGGGTATCGAGCGCGGTCTGCTGGCCGATGAACCGTCTCTGACCGCCCACGAAGTCGCTGTCGACCTCGGACCCCGATTTCCCACCTACGACTCCGGATTGCACACAGCGACAGACCTGTTCGACGCCATCGCCTACGGCGACCGACACGCATCAGCCGAATCCGCGCGCGCGGTCCTCGACATCGAGCGCGGGGTCTCGTCCGCACGACCAGTCGACGAGGACGCGGTCCGGTCGAAGCGACTGGCGGTGCCCCGGTGACCGGCACCATGCAGGCGACGCCATCCGGGCCCGTCGCGTCGACGCCGATGCGACCGGCGCCCGCGAAGAACAAGACGCCGGCGTGGATCTGGGTGACCATCGTGCTGGTGGTGGTCGTCGTGGTCGCCGGCGTCGGACTCCTCGGTGTCACGGCACTCACCGGCGTGCAAGGCACGCCCGGTCCCGGCGTCAGCTACGACCCCGACAACGCCCAGCCCACCGGATCGCGCGCTCTCGCTCAGATCCTGGACGACCACGGGGCCGACCTCCGGCAGGTGCGCGGGCTCGAGGAGTTCACCGACGCCCCACGCCCCGGCCGCGGGACCACGGTGGTGGTGAGCTCCACCTCGTCGTTCAATCCCGCTACGACGCAACAGTTCCGCGAGCGCGTGCAGGACGCCGACCGCGTGATCCTGATCGCGCCGGACACCACCATGCTCACCGCGCTCGACCTGCCCGTCACGTCCGGTTACGGCGCCGGCCCGGCAGCGGTCCCCGCGGGTTGCCGCACGCCCGGCATCGACGAGACCGACGTCGTCGACTTCAGTCCGTTCGGATACACACCGACCTCGCCCGCGGCCACCGCCTGCTTCACGTCCGACGGGACATCGAATCTGGTCGTGGTTCCCCGCACCACCGACCGTCCCGAATTCGTCGTCATCAGTGGCACAATGCTCACCAACGAGCAACTGGCACAGCAGGACAACGCCGGCGTCGCCGTGCGGGTCTTCGCGAGGTCCGACGAGATCCTCTGGTACGTGCCCTTCTTCACCGATCAAGTCGCGACCGAGGACGAGGAGTCCGACATCCCGGCCGCGGTCGGGCCGCTGATCGTGTTGACCGTCTTCGCGGTTCTGGCCCTGATGTTGTGGCGGGGCAGGCGATTCGGCCCGCTGGTCACCGAGCCGCTCCCGGCGGTCGTCAAGGCGGTCGAGACCACCCGGGCGCGGGGCCGGATGTATCACCGCGCTGGAGCCGACGCGCGTGCCGCGGCTGCGCTGCGCATCCACACACTGGGTTCGCTGGCGTCGTATCTGGGACTTCCGTTCGACGCCGCCCGTGCCACCGACGCACTGTCGCGACCCGACTGGGACACCGTCGTCGCGTCGACCGAGAACTCGGACCCGATGGTGTCGGCGATCGTCCTCGCCGTGGTGGGGGCGACGCACCGTGATCTCGGCGAGGTCCGGTCGCTGCTGTCCGGTCCGCTTCCCACCACCGACGCCCAGCTCGTGCACTTCACCGCCGAACTGACCAACCTCGAGAAGGAAGTCCGACACACGCCATGACCGTCGACCCGTCCCGCAACCCAGGCCCCGGTCCGTTCGCCCCGGACGCATCCGTACACGCAGACCCGTTCGCCAAGGCACCTGCCGGGCCACCACCTGAGCACGCCCACCACCGACCCGGCGGAGCGCCGAACCGCGCCCGCGATGCACTCGGGGCCGTCCGCGGCGAGGTCGGGAAGGCCGTCGTCGGCCAGGACCCGGCGGTGGCGGGCATCCTGATCGCGCTGCTCTGCCGCGGGCACATCCTGCTCGAAGGCGTTCCCGGCGTCGCCAAGACGCTGCTCGTCCGGTCGGTGGCCGCCGCACTCGACGTCGAGACGAAACGTGTGCAGTTCACGCCGGATCTGATGCCCGGCGACGTCACCGGATCGCTCGTGTTCGATTCCGCCAGCTCGGAGTTCACGTTCCGCGAAGGGCCGGTGTTCACCAATCTCCTGCTGGCCGACGAGATCAACCGCACGCCGCCGAAGACCCAGGCGTCGTTGCTCGAGGCGATGGAGGAACGACAGGTCACCGTCGACGGCGATCCCCGCCCGCTGCCGAGTCCGTTCCTCGTCGCGGCGACGCAGAACCCGGTCGAGTACGAGGGCACCTACCCGCTGCCCGAAGCGCAGCTCGACCGTTTCCTGCTGAAGGTCACCCTGCCGCTCCCCCCTCGCGACGACGAGATCACCGTGCTGACGCGGCACGCCTCCGGATTCGATCCGCGGAATCTGTCCGCCGCCGGCCTCCGTCCGGTCGCCTCGGCCGCCGACATCGAGGCCGGCGCCGAACAGGTCCGCCGGGTGACGATCGCCCCGCAGGTCACCGCCTACATCGTCGACATCGCCCGGGCCACCCGGTTCTCGCCGTCCCTGGCCCTCGGCGTCAGTCCGCGCGGCGCCACCGCACTGCTCGGCACGAGCCGCGCATGGGCGTGGTTGAACGGCCGCGACTTCGTGACCCCCGACGACGTGCAGGCGCTCGCCCAGTCGACGCTCGCGCACCGCCTGTCGTTGCGCCCGGAGGCCGAACTCGAAGGCGTGTCGGTGGGTTCGGTGCTCGACGCGGCGATCAACTCGGTGCCCGTCCCCCGCTGATGTTCCTCACCGGCCGCTTTCTGATCCTGGTGCTGCTCGGTGCGGTGCCCATCCTGATATGGCCGAACTACTTCGTCCCCGTGCTGTGGGCGCTGTTCTGTGTGCTGCTCGTGTGCCTGGACATTGCGTTGGCGGGGTCCACAAAGTCGATCAACATGTCGCGGTCGGCACCCGGCCCGATCCGGCTCGGCCAGAGCACGACGTGCGCGATCGCGGTCACCAACCACGGTTCCGGTACGTTCCGCGGAGTGCTGCGCGACGGCTGGCAGCCGTCGGCGGGTGCCTCGTCGAACACCCACCGCGTCAGCATCCCCCGCGCGGAGACCCGCTCGGTGACAACGACTCTCACCCCCACCCGACGCGGTGACCGACTCGCGGTCCGAGTCGCCGTCCGTCGGGTGGGTCCCCTCGGCATCGCCGGACGCCAGCGGTCGGTGCCGCTGCCGGGCCGTGTCCGCGCACTCCCGCCCTTCGACTCGCGGCGGTTGCTGCCGTCACGGTTGGCCCACCTGCGTCAGCTCGACGGTCGGTCGGCGGTGCGCGTACGTGGTCAGGGAACCGAATTCGATTCCCTGCGTGACTATGTCGAGGGTGACGATGTCCGCAGCATCGACTGGCGGGCCACCGCCCGGCGTCGTTCGACCGTGGTGCGGACTTGGCAGCCGGAGAAGGATCGGCACATCGTCATCGTCCTGGACACATCTCGGACGTCGGCCGGGCGGGTGGGCGACACCCCGCGCCTCGACGCCGCGATGGACGCCGCGTTGCTGCTGGCCGCGCTCGCGTCGCACGCCGGCGATCGGGTCGATCTCATCGCCGGTGACCGCCGGGTCCATCGACGGGTGGTCGGTGTCGGCCGCACCATGCTGCTCAACAGCCTCGTCACCGCAATGGCCGACCTCCAACCCGCTCTCCTGGAGGCGGATTGGCCCCTGCTCGGTGCCGAGGTCGCCAAGATCGGGCGGCAGCGCGCGCTGCTGGTCCTGCTCACACCCCTCGAACCCGCAGCTGTCGAGGAGTCGCTGCTGCCCCCGCTGGCAGTGCTGGCGCAGCGCTACAAGGTCATCATCGGCTCCGTCGCCGACCCCGCCCTCGACGCCATGCTCACCAAGCGCGCCGACGCCGCGCAAATCTACGATGCGGCGGCCGCGGCACGCACACTCACCCTGCGGGACCGAACCGCCACCGCGGTGGGCCGGCTCGGCGTCGACGTGGTGGATGCCCCACCGGACAAGCTGGCCGCCAAGCTCGCCGATCACTATCTGTTACTCAAGTCGCGAGGGTTGCTCTGACCGGCGCGATTGATGGTCTTCGTCATGACAGTGACTGCTCGACAATCGTTTTCAATCTTGTGTATGCCGGCGGCGCCGACCACGCGAGGTGTCTCCGCTGGCACCGGTGTCGTTGCATTCCCACAGCTGTGTCGCGCGTCGCCCGAGACGTTGTGAAGTTGGTCTTGACAGACAGCCTTCATCCTCTGCTCTCGAGGCGAGACGACGGACACCGACAGTCGAGAGCAACCGACACGCTCCGCTACCACTGCACAGTCACTCGTTGCTGCTTGTCGCGTCCGATGCATCACTATGTTCCCGACACTGACCATGGTCACGAACACCTTGCTGGCATGGCATTCGAGGAGCCGATCGATCACAGCTTCGGCGCGACGCGGACGATCAGAGTGCACTCAATCTGTGACAACGTATGCGACTGTGCCACTACCCAAGACAACTAGCGAGCAGCATCGACTGTCGGGCTGTTCAAAAGTGTCGGGCTCGTCATGAGACACCCGAATGAACCTGGGCCGCCCACCTCACTCGGGTCATGCCACGTCACGCTCGATGCGTGACAGCGATCACGGCAGTATCAGCGATCCGCAAAGGTCCATCAGTCGAACTGAATATGGACAAGGATGGCACTCGGCCGCCGGGGAGGACGGCGGGTGTCATCCTTGTCCATTTCTGCCTGCGATCGCCCGGAGCCCGAGACCGCCAACCCCTCCGGCTCCCGGACGCAGGCGTCTTTCAGAAGCTCTCAGATCGAGGTGGGCGGGCCACGCTGCCGCCCACCTCGCCTCACCACTCGGTGTCGCGGCCGCAGGTGCGCGATGCGAGCGGCGGTTCGGCTTGAACCAGGTACCCGGCGCCGAACGGTGGCGACCCCGCACGTGAGGGTAGGTAGCACCTGTTGCGGATCGCCGACCTGCGCGAAGACAGCATCGATTTCAGCGGCCAGCCAGGTGTCTTCGGCGTCGATCACGTCGACACATCCGGCTGGCGACGCAGCCGTGACGCAGCCCATCATCATCTCAGACCTCCCGGTACTGGGGTGACAGTGACGAACCACCTCCCCGGTCAGTCAGCCCGAGGCCGCCTCGGAGCCGGCGGTGATCTCCTGACGTCCGTCGCCGGAATGCTCGATGGCCACCTTGCGAGGCTTGGCTCTCTCGGCCACCGGGATCGTCACCGTGAGCACACCGTTGTCATAGGCAGCAGAGATCTTCGCCGGATCGACACCCTCACCCAGAGTGATCTGCCGACGATAGGTGCCGGCGAAACGCTCGTTGGCCAACCACTGCACACCCTCATCCGAGAGTGCGCTGCGATGCGCCGACAAGGTCAACACCCCGTTGTCGACGTTGAGATCGATCGAACCAGGATCAGCACCAGGCAGGTCGGCAATCAACGAATAGTGGTCGTCGATCTTGTACACATCGATCGGCATGAATCGCGGTGTACGTCGGCCAGCGCCGGACTCGCCGGTGAGAAGTCCTCGAGCCCAGTCATCAACCATGGAGAACGGATCGATACCCAGCATCGCAAACACCTCCTTGATCCACGGGTGCCGCCACGCTGACGGCACCACATCAACCATCACTGCGCGCCATCAGATTAGCACTCAACGCCAGTGAGTGCCAAGCATCTTTTCGATGATCAACGCACTCAGTCCTCCACCGGCACAACAGCACTCGCCCCAAGAGCAGAGCAGTAGTCCGCTTTCGGCATCGGGTGGCGATTCACCCAGACGAGTGCTATCTAGGAACACGACGTTCACCCCCGGCACGTTCCGACGACATGACCCAGGAAGGACCCAACCGATGTCGGCCCCCGCCCCTGAACTTCACCCGATCGTCTGGCCCGACCCCAGCCCGCTGCAGCACTGGTGGACCCACGTCATGGGCCGGCCACGTCTCCACCCGGATCAATCCGAAACACCGGTACCAGCCACACCCGGCACCCATGACCAGCAACGACGCACGCCCGGCCCGGCATTGACCGCCAGCATGGGTGCCCGCGGCCGCCACAGCATGCCTCGACAGCAGCTGGCTTCCGCTCGACGGCGCTGACCGCGTCACACACCTCTACGGCCGGGCCACGCCTCCCGAGGCGTAGTGACTTGGACGCCTCGAGCTCAGGGTGGCGTTTCGGGACGAGCGTCGGCCCTGCGACGACTCTTGTTGTCGCACAACCCCAATCCCACCACTTGGATCGAACTCGCAGTCATGACCTCTCGCAGCCTCACATTTCACCGTTACACCCCGCCCACCCCGCACCACGACCTACGGTGGGCCCTTGCCTACCTCATCACCCTGGCCGCCATCCTTGTATTCCTCACCACGTCGCAATGACACCTCGATCCCTGGCGGGTTTGCCGGCGCCGCGACAGACCACGTCCGTCCACGCCTCGGCCAGCCCTGGCCGGGCACCCCGACAGCGGGTGACGGCAGCGGTTCCCTCGAAACCCTCGACGACCTACCTCCGAACCCGCGCCGTATCCGGTTCGAGCAGCCGCGCAGGAAAGCCCTCACCGCACACCGTTGCGACAGGGGACATTCCGCGGCGCACCACCACCCGACTCGCCGCAATACTGGCCCCTCCGCGAGCCGCGCGTGCACGCGATCGGAGGCAGCGCGAAGCCACGCAAGAAGCCGAACGTCATGACCTTCTCGAGGACCGCCGCCGGTCCGATCTCACTCCTCCACGACACTCACACCGCCACCGCCGGGATGTCGGCCGCGTAGCGGATCACCGAGCCGACCCGACCGAAGCGACGTTCGATGATCACGATCGCCTCCGCGAGCTGGTCGGGGTCGTCGACGTCGGCGACGAATGCCGCGGTGTGCCCGTTGTTGCCGAGCATGAACGGCAGCACCGCGGAGTACTCACTGCTGACGACAGCCAGCGGGATGTCGCGACGGAACAGGTCGTACGCGTGGTCGATGGCAGCGGGGTCGTCGAGGACGACGAGCGGGACCGAGGAGATGTGCTTGTTCTTTCTCATGTATCGAGAGTGAACTCGCAGGTTATGAGGGGGTTGACCGATCACTGTGAATTCGCTGGCAGCTACGCGTTGCCACCCCCCGGCCCGCGAGGTCACCGCACGAGTTGCTCGTCGAGAATGCTGGGGATGACTCCGCCGCGTCGGAGAAGCCGACGATCCAGTTCGGTCTCGGCGGCCACCTGCGCGTCGAAACGCATTTCGGAACCGTCGATCCGCCGGACGACGACCGCCACCGTCCCGCGGTCGACGGCGTCGGCAGTCCCGTTGACGTGCAGTCGGTCTCCGGGCTGCAGGTCCTGCAACCCGCCGTCGACGTCAGCAGGAATCAGCAACGGCAGGACGCCGACTCCGATCAGATTGGACCGATGAATCCGCTCGAAACTGCGCGTGAGCACGGCCCGCACTCCGAGAAGACGCACCAGCTTCGCCGCCCAGTCGCGCGAGCTGCCCATGCCGTACCGTTCCCCCGCCACGATCACCACCGCGTCGCCGTCGTCGGCGTACCGGCTAGCGGCCTCCGGAAGGGACACGACGTCGCCGGTAGGCGCATGCACGGTGTGCGCGGGAGCCGCATCCGGTGCGAGCGCGTTGCGGACGTTCTTGTTCTGAAAGCCGCCCCGCAACATGGCTTCCCAATTGCCTCGCCGGGAGGCGTAGACGTTCAGGTCGCCCGGTTCCGCACCTCGCTCCACAAGGTATCGACCGGTCGGGCTGTCGGGCTTGATCGCCCCGGCCGGGGAGATGTGGTCGGTGGTGATGTCGTCGCCGAGCACGAGCAGGGGATGCGCGGTGTACTCCCCGAGCATGGTGTGCGCGTAGCCGTCATCGGCGAAAGGAGGACGCCGCAGGGCCGTCGACGACGGGTCCCAGGGGAACAGCGGCCCATCCGGCACATCGAGTGCGTCCCATGCCGGATTGCGGGACGCGGAGACGAAATCGTCGACGACATCACGCGGACGCCGCGCTGCATCGGTGAGCGCGTCGATCTCCTCCGGCGCGGGCCACAGATCAGCGAGCAGCACGTCATGTCCGTCGGCGTCGACGCCGATCGGTTCCGCGGTGGGATCGATGGCCGCGTCACCGGCGAGTGCGAAGACGATCACCATCGGCGGCGACATCAGCAGGCCCAGTTCGAGGTCCGGGTGGACGCGGCCGGGGAAGTTGCGGTTGCCGCTCAGCACAGCCACCGGCTTTCGTGTGTGCGCCTCGGCCACCGCGGTGATCTCCGCCGGCAGCGGTCCCGAGTTGCCGATGCAGGTGGCACAACCGAATCCGACGATGTCGAAGCCGACCGCGGACAGATCGTCGGCGAGACCGGCCCGCTCGAGCACGCCGGCGGCAGAGGGCGAACCCGGCGCGAGGGAGGTCTTCACATACTCCGGCACCCGCATCCCTCGCTCCCGTGCGCGGCGGGCGACCAGACCCGCGGCGATGAGGAGGCGCGGGTCAGAGGTGTTGGTACAGCTCGTGATCGACGCGATGGCGATCGGGAAGGCGGGCATCGGGATGTCGTCGTCGCATCGAGAAGGCCCCTCGGCGTCGAAGGTCGACGGCAACTCGGTCACCGGGACCAGGTCCTGCGGGCGACGCGGACCGGCCACCGACGGGACCACCGCACCCAGGTCGATGTCGATCGTGCGGGTGAAACGCGGCTCGGCATCGGGGTCGAACCACAGCCCGAGCCGTCGTGTCACCGACTCGACGAGCTCGCAGTGTTCTGCGGTACGTCCGGTGTCGGCCAGGTATCGGACGGTCTGTGCGTCGACGGGGAAGAACCCGGTGGTGGCACCATATTCCGGGGCCATGTTGGCGATCACCGCCCGTGCGCCCACCGTCAGTGCCGATACGCCCGGCCCGTAGAACTCGACGAACTCACCCGTGACCCCGAGCTCGCGCAGACGGTGCGTGACGACCAGCGAGAGATCCGTGGCCAGCACGCCCGCGGAGAGCGTCCCGGTGAGGCGGACTCCCACGACCTCGGGGATCCGCAGTGTGGTCGGCATGCCGAACATCACCGTCTCGGCTTCCAGACCTCCTATGCCCCAGCCCAATACACCGAGCCCGTTGATCATGGGCGTGTGGCTGTCCGTACCGAGCATCATGTCGGGCACCGCGTGGTCGACGCCACCGACCTTCTCCACCGTCACCACGGTGGCGAGCTGTTCGAGGTTGATCGTGTGCATGATCCCGGTACCCGGCGGGTTGATGTGCACGGTGTCCATCGTCTTCGACGCCCAGGCCAGGAAGCGATACCGCTCCGCGTTGCGGCGCATGTCGTGGGCGAGATTGGCCGCGGCGGCATCGCGGCGCGCGAACGACTCGACCGCGAGCGAATGGTCCACCGAGACCTCCACCGGCAGGCGGGGACTCAACGCCGTCGGATCCCCACCTCGGGCGGCAACCGCGTCACGCATCGCGGCGATGTCGACGAGGGCGGGCGTGCTGGTGGTGTCGTGCATCAGCAACCGGCCCGGCACATACGGGATCTCGGCGTCGCTGGTGCCGGCGCGAAGCCAGCGGGTCATGTCGTCCAGGGCTCGATCGCGCGTCTCGGCGTCGGCATGGCGAGTCACGTTCTCGGCGAGTAGACGGACCACCGTGGGCCACTGCCGGTACACGTCGGACCCGACCCGCCGCTCGACATCGACGACCGGCAGATCGGGTTGCGCGCGGCGTTCAGCTCCACTCATGCATCCCACCATAGGTTATAACCTATAACTTGCACCACCGATGATATCATCGCGGCGTCCGGCGCTGCCGCACCTCGACGTCCCATGACCACTGCCGGGAGGCCCGCCATGACCACGCCAGGCGGGATGTTCACCAAGAACGATTACGCATACGCCGAGCTCCAACGGCGAATTCTGACCGGGGTCCTGCCGGCCGGCGCGGTGATCCCCCAGGCCAAGCTGGCGGCCGAGATCGGCGTCAGCACGACTCCCCTCCGCGAGGCGATCCGCCGGCTGTCCGCCGAGGGCATGGTCGAACTCGAGGCCCACCGAGACGCGCGGGTGACCCCCGTATCGGCAAATGAGGCGCGCCACCTCTACCAGGTACGGGAGAACCTGGACCCGCTCGCGGCGGCGCTCGCCGCGCGGACGCGAACGGCGGCCGACATCGCCGCCATCAGCAATGCCTTCGATCGCCTCTCGCCCATTGCCAGTGCGTCCGATGTCGATGCCCTTGTCCGACACCGGGAATTCCATCGCACGGTGTACCGCGCGTCGGGCAACCCCGTTCTCATCGACATCCTCGAACGACTCTGGGACAAAGCAGATCGTTACCGAGTCATCGGCCTCTCCCACCGGGGCGATTCACCCGACGACCGGTCGCGGGTCACCGCCGAGCACCGGGCGATCATGGAGGCCGTCGCCGACGGTGACGCCGAGCGTGCCGACGCGGTGATGCGCGAGCACATCGGCAACAGTCTCGGACGTCGTGCCATCGATGCGCTCACCGAGGACCCCGTCGCCGGCTGACCTGGCCGCTGCCACTTTTCCAACCCCTGTGTCCTGCGTCACGGTCATAGGTTATAATCTATAACTGTGCGACGCCGAGCGCGCGCGAAAAGCGCAAAACGATACTTATGCGCCCAAGCGTGACTGTGACGACGGTTACGCCAACACTTCCGATGTGACCACCGACGAAGTTGTCTTCACATCCGCAGCAGAATCGAGTCAGACGATGTTGGTAGCCCTCGGCCTCGGGACCCGACCCCGAACGAAGACGAGGACCGCATGACCGCACCATCCCCCGGCACCGACGAGTCGGCCGACAAGACCCCGGCACCTCGCCCGCCGAGACGTGTTCCCACTCTCGTCAAAGCACTCGGCGCACTGGTCGCCGCGGCGATCGTCGTCGTCGGCGTCGTCGACGCGGCCGGGAGCGAGGGCGGCGCCGACGCGCGATCGCAACTGACCCTGATCGCGCCCGCGGCCGCCGGTGGAGGTTGGGACGGTGCGGCGCGCGAGATGCAGCAGGCGCTGCGAGCCCAGAACATCGTCAATAACTCGCAGGTCGTCAACATCCCCGGTGCCGGCGGCACGATCGGACTCAGCCAGTTCGCGGGGATGACCGGCGACGCCACCACGATCATGGTCATGGGCATCACGATGCTGGGCGCGATCAACATCAACGGGTCCGACGTGGATCTCGGAGACGTCACCCCCATCGCGCGGCTCGCCGATGACTACGACGTCGTCGTCGTACCGGCTGATTCTCCGATCACGACCATCGAAGAGCTGATGGCCGAATGGAAGAAGGACCCCAAGAACTTCACGTTCGGTGGCGGTTCGCTGGGCAGCGTCGACCAGATGATCATCAGCCAGATGGCTCGGGAGAACGGCATAGACCCCGCCGCGGTCAACTACATCGCCTACTCCGGTGGTGGCGAACTGGCGACCTCACTCATGTCCGGGACGATCAAGGCCTCGGTCAGTGGTTACGAGGATTTCGTCGACCAGATCACCGCCGGAAATCTACGCGCGCTGGCGATCTCGGCCCCCGAGCCGGTCCCGGCCATCGATCTGCCGACCCTGTCCGAACTGGGTTACGACGTCACCCTCACCAACTGGCGCGGGGTGGTCGCACCGCCGGGCATCACCGATGACCAGCGCACCGAACTCGAGGCGATCGTCACCGAAGTCGTCGAATCACCCGAGTGGCGAGATGCACTGCAGCGCAACAACTGGTCCGACACGTTCACGCCGGGCACCGGATTCGACCAGGTCATCGACCAGCAATCGGAGTTCGTCCGCGGCATCTGGGCCGACCTCGGGTACTGACTGACCGGCGGTCGCCGAACCTGCACTGCACAACTTCTGCCCCACACGACATCACGGAGAACCCATGCCCATCCTTGTCGCTTTCGCCCACACCCCCGAAGGTCGAGCGGCCTTCGAACACGGCCGGCGCCTCGCGCGCAACGAGAGCTCTCAACTGATCGTCTTCGACATGGAAACCCCTGCTGTCGACGACGACGGTGGCATTCCCGAGCCCGACTTCGCCCCTATCGAGAACGCCGGCAACAACACCGCGATTCGCTGGATCGGCCATCGTCGCGAGGATTCCGATCC
Source organism: Gordonia sp. BP-119 (assembly GCF_016924115.1). Classification (NCBI taxonomy): domain Bacteria; kingdom Bacillati; phylum Actinomycetota; class Actinomycetes; order Mycobacteriales; family Gordoniaceae; genus Gordonia; species Gordonia sp. BP-119. The sequence continues at coordinate 36,296 of NZ_JAFFZF010000018.1, read as the reverse complement.
GGCCGCCGAACTCATCGACGTCTCCGAGGAGTTGTCCGCCGATCTCATCGTCGTCGGCCTGCGCCGTCGGTCGCGGGTCGGGAAACTCCTGCTCGGCTCGAACGCACAGCGCATCCTCATCGACGCCGAGGTCCCCGTACTGGCAGTGAAGGCAGCCCATCATGACGACTGACAATGCGGCGGTACAGCCCGCCGGCACGACGCTCGACGACGGACACGGATCGGACCGCGCGCGCCGACCGCTCACCGGCCGAAGCGGTCTGGTCGTCGCGGGCCTCATGCTCGCACTTGCCGTCTACCTGACCGCCGGCATCATCGGGATGGACATCCCGGGTAGCGCAGCGACTCCCGGGCCCGCGTTCTTCCCGATCATCCTGACGATCTGCGCCTACCTGATCGCCGGACTCCTGACCGTGCAGACCCTGCGTCACCCCGACGAGCCCGATCCCGACATCGTGCCGCCCGCGACCGGTCAGTGGCGAACGCAGAGTGACTGGCGTGCACTGGGTCTCGTCCTGGCCGGACTCATCGCCTTCACCGTGCTGCTGATCCCGCTGGGTTGGATCCTGTCCGCTGCGCTGCTGTTCTGGATCGTCGCCTACGCCATGGGTTCCACCCGTCCGGTCCTCGACATCGCGGTGTCGCTCGTCGTCTCCTGTGCGGTGCAGGCGTTCTTCTCGGCGGGTCTCGGGCTGAACCTGCCCGCCGGCGTCCTGGGAGGGCTGTTCTGATGGACAACGTCTCACTCCTGTTGGAGGGCTTCTCCCAGGCACTCACCCCGATGAACCTGCTCTGGGTCTTCATCGGCGCGCTGCTCGGCACCGCGGTGGGTGTGCTCCCGGGCCTGGGTTCGGCGATGGCCGTCGCACTGTTGCTGCCGGTGACCTTCACCCTCGACCCCACCGCCGCGTTCATCATGTTCGCCGGCGTGTACTTCGGCGGCCTGTTCGGTGACTCGACCATGGGCATCCTGATGAACACGCCCGGCGGGTCCACCGCCATCGCAACATCATTCGAGGGCCATCGGATGGCCAAACGCGGGCGCGCCGCCCAGGCCCTCGCCACCGCCGCGATCGGCGCCTTCATCGGCGGCTTGATCGCGACGACCATCGTCGTGTTCTTCGCACCCAAGCTCGCCGATCTCGCCATCCAGTTCGGTCCCGCCGAATACTTCGCCCTCGCCGTCTTCGCCTTCATCGCGATTGCCTCGGTGGTCTCCGACTCCGTCATCAAGGGTCTGACCGGACTCCTCATCGGGCTGATCCTCGCGGTCATCGGGATCGACGGCATCTCGGGCACCCAGCGCTTCACGATGGGCGCGCCCGAGTTGTTCGACGGCATCAGCATCATCGTCATCACCGTCGGCACCCTGGCTCTGGGCGAGGTCCTCTACGTCGCCTCCCGCATCCATCGCACGCGTGCGCCGGACGCGGACGCCGTCATCGGGCGGCCCTTCCTCAAGCGCGCCGAGTTCCGCGAGGCGCTTCCGGCGTGGTTGCGCGGCACCGGTTTCGGCGTCCCCTTCGGCGTCATCCCGGTCGGCGGCGCAGAGGTGCCGACGTTCCTCGCCTACGGAACCGAGCGTCGTCTCGACCGCAAACGACCCGACCCCCAGTTCGGTCACGGCGCCATCCGCGGTGTCGCCGGTCCGGAGGCGGCGGGCAACGCGACGTCGGGCACCGCGATGGGTGCCCTGCTCGCGATGGGTCTGCCCACCTCCGCCACCGCGGCGATCATGCTGGCCGCATTCCAGCAGTACGGCCTGCAGCCCGGCCCCCTGCTCTTCGAGCGCAACGCCGATCTCGTCTGGACGCTCATCGCCAGCCTGTTCATCGGCCTGGTCATGCTGCTGATCCTCAACATGCCGTTCGCCGCCATCTGGGCGAAACTGCTGCTGATCCCCAGGCACTACCTCTACGCGGGGATCGCGGTGTTCTGCGTGCTCGGTGTCTACGCGACCTCGGCCGCGATCACCGACCTCATCCTGGTCATCGCCATCGCCTTCGTCGGATATCTGCTGCGGCGCTATGGTTTCCCGCTCGCCCCCGTCATGATCGGCGTCGTCCTCGGCCCCCTTGCCGAGACCAGCCTGCGCAACGCGATGATGTCGAGCGGCGGTGATCCGAGTGTGCTGGTGGGCAGCGCGATCACCTGGGTCCTCTACGGAGTCCTGGCCGTCGTCGTCCTGTTCACCGCGTTCCGCCGCCTGCGGATGCGCACGCGTCAGGACACCTGATGCGACAGCAGTTCCTTCCCCGCTCCTCGCCCGCCCTCACCGAAAGTCAGCCGCCGATGCCCATGCGCACCAGCACCGACCGCGCACTCATCCGCTCCCGCTTCCTCGCCGTCGACGTCGCGAACGTCGCCGACGTCCTCGACGACCTGGGTCACCGTGATCAGGCGCTCAGCACCGACTTCACGTGTGCGGCCGGACGCGAACGGCTGGCCGGCTGGGCGTTCACCATCTCGGGCGCGACGAGCGCCGCCCCGGGACGGGACCCGCTGAAAGCGCAGGCGTGCAGCCAGATCGGCCCGGACGAGGTCTCCGTGTGGCAGGGGAACGGCCGGGGCGTCTGTTACTTCGGTGAACTCGTCGCGATCGGCATGATGCAGCGGGGCTCCGTCGGCGCAGTGGTCGACGGCGGTGTGCGCGACAAGAGATGGCTCCACGAGATCGGTTTCACGACGTTCTCCCGCTATCCGACCTCGGTGCAGACCAGCGGCCGTTGGCGCGTCGAGACGTGGCAGCAACCCGTCACCCTGCCGGGCGCATCCGGGGAACCGGTCGTCATCGAGCCCGGCGACTTCATCCTCGGCGACGACGACGGTGTCATCGTCATCCCCGCTGGGATCGTCGACGTCGTGCTCGAGGCAGCGGAGACCATGACGGAGAAGGAGATCGACGTCCGTGCCGCCATCCGCAACGGCATGACCCTCGCCGACGCGATGGCGGAGTTCGGACGGTTCTGATCCCGCACTCTGCGGCGTCACCTCCGCCCCACGGTCACTTCTTCGCGAGAGCCGCCCGGTAACCGAGGAACCCGACGTAACCGGCCAGCCCGGCCAGGCCCAGCCGGCGGGTCCGCGGCGACACCAGTGCGAGGCCAATAGCGGTCTCGCAGGCACCGTTGCGGTAGGTCCAGGTGGTGGTGTCGTCGGGGAATACCGGCTCGGTGATAGGGCCGAAGATCTCGGGCTTGATGAAGTGCGCAACCCCGGTGGCGGCCAGTCCCCCGCCCAGCAGCGAAACAGCGTCGAGTGATCCCTTGCGAGTTGCCATCAGAGTGTTCCCCTTCGTCGTCGTCGACCCTTTCCGGTGATCGTAGGCGTCGTTCGATTCCGGTTCGACGTCGACGGGCCGCTATCTCGCCGTCGGGACGGTGAGCCCGCGAGCTGCCTCGTCGAGATCGCCGGTGTCGCCGTACTCGTACGCGCGGCGCCCGGCGACGAAGACGTACGCCATGAACAGCGTCCACGCCGTCACGCCGATCCCGATCCGGGCCCAGGTAGGCAGCGGGGACGGCGTGACGAACGCTTCGATGACCCCGCACAGCAGCAGCACGACGACCAGACCCAGCGCGACACCGACCGCTGCTCGGCCCTCCTCCCCGAGAGCCGTTGCACGCGTTCGATTCCCCGGGGCCACCCAGGCCCAGAAGATCCGCAGGCCCACGCCCGCAGCGACGAACAAACAGGTCAGTTCGAGCATTCCGTGCGGCAGGATCAGTCCGAAGAACAGGTCACCACGACCGTGCCGGATCATGATCGACGCCACGACCACCAGATTGAGGATGTTCGTATAGAGCATCCAGATCACGGGGAACCCGAAGACCCCTAACGCGATACACAGCGCGGCCAGCCAGAAGTTGTTGGTCCACACGCGAGCGGCGAACGACGTCGCCTCGTATTCGCTGTAGTAGTTCTCGAAGTCGTTGGTGACGAGACGCTCGATCTCCGCGGGCGATGCGAACGAACTCTCGATCCGCGGGTGCGCCAGGACCCACCACGTCATGATCACGGCCGCACCGAGCGATCCGCCCATCGCCGAGAGCCACCACCAGCGCATCCGGTACAGGGCCGCGGGGAACGACCGGGTGAAGAACTCGATCACCGTCGCCGGCGTGCTGACCCGGGTTCCGGTCGCGCGACCGCGGGCGCGGGCCAGGAGGCCCGACAGGTATGCCACCAGCGAGGCATCGGGCGCCGTCGACCGGATGACCGACAGGTGGGTGGCCACCCGCTGATAGATGTCGATCATCTCGTCGGCCTCGGCACCGGTGAGTCGGCGGCGCCGGGAGAGCGCGTCAAGCCGCTCCCACGTCGCGCGGTGCGCGGACACATAGGCGTCGAGATCCACTCGGCCAGCGTATCGGGCATTCTCACCTCCGCGGCACGTGTCATTCAGCGGACGTCGGGGCTGTGAGTTCCCGATGCCCTGTCGACGAATTGCGTCGTAGGGTGAGGCGTGATGTCTCGTCCAGTGCCGCCTCGGCCCCCCGCGGGCCCGGGCGCACCCGTCGCCGGCCGGCCCGGTCCGGTCGCATGGGGCGCGGGCGCCACGACGACGGTCGGAGTTGGACGCAACGACCTCGTCTCCGGCGAGGCGGTCGCTCTCGCACTCCCGCCGGCGAACCTCGGCTACCGGATTCTCTCCGGCATCATCGACGTCCTGCTGGGGTTCGGACTGTGGTTGTTCCTGTGGTGGATGTCGTTCAAGGTCGCCGGCGAGGCGAGCGAGGCGTGGCGGGGAACCATCAACACCCTGATCCCGATCGTCGCCGTCGTCGCACTCCCGACGCTGCTGGAGACCGTGACCCCGGGGAAGACCGTGGGACACCTCGTCCTGGGCCTCCGAACAGTCCGCGATGACGCGGGCCCGACCGGGTTCCGCCACTCCCTGACCCGAGCACTAGTCGGCTTCGTCGAACTGTATGCGTGCCTGGGACTCCCAGCGCTGATCTCGGCGGCGATCTCGCGCAAGAGCAAGCGCCTGGGCGACCTGCTCGCCGGGACCTACGTCATCCGCGACCGCCACCGGCTCGTCGAGCAGGCACCCATCGAGATGCCACCCGGCCTGCACTCGTGGGCCGTGTCCGCCGACATGGCCGCCCTCCCCGACCCACTCGCGGTGATCATCCGCCAGTTCCTCAACGGCCGCCACGGCATGAAGCCCGAGCCGAGAGCCCATGCCGCCCGGAGGATCGTGTTCGACGTCGCGCCGTTCGTCGCACCCGCTCCCCCGCCCGGCGCCCCGTTCGAAGACGTGTTGTCGGCGATCATGGCCGAGCGCCGCCGCCGCGACGCCGAACGGCTCGCGCGCGAAGCCGCACTGCGCCAACGTCTCCTGCGCTGATCTGTGCTGCGACCCGCAGAGGCGGCGCGGCGCACCCGGATCCCGGTTACTCTGCTACGGGTGACGGTGCCCACCCTGCTTGCGAAGGACACGAGATCGATCGGCGGCCGACGGCTTCTCGCCGCAGTCGTCGGAGTCGCGTTGACCTTCGCCACGGTGCTGACCGTGCAGGCTCCCGCCAGGGCGGGAGGTCCAGGGCCGGATTCGGCGGCCGGTGTTCACGCTGTCCCGCGCATCGTCGACTCCGAGACCGTGACGGACCCGGTCATCGCACTCCCCCAAGCGGGTTCGACATTGCGCGTGCGATACAGCTCGACGTCCGTCCGCGGTCTCCCGACGGAGATGACCGGCACGCTGCTCACACCGTCGACGCGGCCGCCCGCCGGGGGTTGGCCGCTCGCCGTGTGGAATCACATGACGGTCGGCGCTGCAGACCGATGCGCGCCGTCGCAGGCCCATGCCGGTCATTCCGAACTTCCCCGCATGACGTCAGGTGACGGCATCGTCGGCCGGTTGCTCGACGCCGGATTCGCCGTGGCACGGCCCGACTTCGAGGGTATCGGCGGGCCCGGGCCGCACCCGTATCTCATCGGCGACTCGCTGGCGCGATCGACGGTCGACATGGCGCTGGCTGTCGCGGATCACGACCGACGGATCGGCCGCGACGTCGTCGTGGCCGGGCATTCCGAGGGCGCCGTCGCCGCCTTGGCCGCCGCGGCGCGGCCGTTATCGGAATGGGGCGACCTCCGACTCCGCGCGGTGTCGGCACTCGCACCGCCGACGCAGGTGGCCGCGCTCCTCGATGGGGCGTCCCACGTTCCGGTGTCCGGTCCCGCGATCAACGAACTGATGGGATTGGCCGCTCTCATCGGGTATGGCGCGGCCGCAGCCGATCCCGAGTTCGACGAGTTGATGTCCAACGGCGGGCTCAGCGCGGCGGCGAGCAGGCTCCGTCCGCAGGTCGAGGCCCGCTGCTACGCCGACCTGACCTCACCGGACTCGTTCGGCGGCCTCGCACCGGCCCAGCTCCTGGGACCGCGCGGCGACGAGATGAAGGCCGCATTGTTGAAAGTGTTGCGCGACAACGATGTCGACCAACTGCGTTTCGATCGGGGGCTACCGGTCCGCATCGACTCGGGCACCGTCGACACCGTGTCGCCGCAACCGCTGGTGTCCGGTCTGGTGCAGACCTATCGGCGCGCCGGGGTGCGCGTCACGTACTCCGACCGGTTCACCGGGCATGCGGGCGTGGCCACCGACCGCGCGAACGCTGCGACGATCGCGGCGTGGCTCATCGCGCAGGTCTGAGGACGTTCGACGACACCCAGACTTCATTTCGACCGCCAGACTTCGATCAAGGTCTGGCGGTCGAAATGAGTTCTTCGGGTGCGTTCTTCGGCGGTCGCGACCAGTTGACTGCGGCCGACTCCAGAGAGTCTTAGGTCAGATCGGTTGAGCTCTTCCCCAACACGCGCCGGGCGATGATCAGCTGCTGGATCTGCTGGGTTCCCTCGAAGATGTCGAGGATCTTCGAGTCACGCGCCCACTTCTCCACCAGTGACGTCTCGGAATAGCCTGCCGTGGAACCGATCTCGACGGTCTTGTTGGTGATGTCGGTGACGGTCCGACCGGCTTTCGCCTTCGACATCGATGCCTCGGTCGAGTTGGGCTGCTTGTTGTCTGCCATCCACGCCGCCCGCACCGTGTGCAACCACGAGGCCTCCCAATCGGATTCGAGGCGGATGAACTCGGCGACGGTGGCGTGCTGCGACGACGCGGGACGGTCGTAGTCGATCTCGTGACCCGCTTCCTCCAGCATCCGACGCAGCTCCTCCAGGGAGGCGCGACCGAGCCCGATGGCCATCGCGGCGACCACCGGACGAGTGTTGTCGAAGGTCTGCATGACCCCGCCGAAGGCCTTCTTGGTGTCGATCTCCGGCGAGCCGAGCAGGTTCTCGGCGGGGACCCGCGCGTTCTCGAACCGGATGACGGCCGTGTCGGAGGCCTTGATGCCCAGCTTGTGCTCGAGGCGGGCCACGGTGACGCCCTCGGTGGTCATCGGCACGACGAAGCTCTTGATGGCCGCGCGTCCGACGCTCTTGTCGATGGTCGCCCACACGACGACGTGGTCGGCGCGCGATCCCGCGGTCACGAAGATCTTCTCGCCGTTCAGGATGTACTCGTCGCCATCGAGGGTCGCGGTCGTGGAGACCGCCGCCGAATCGGAACCGAAGCTCGGTTCGGTGATGGCCATCGCCGCCCATACGTCGCCGAAGCGTTCGAGCTGCTCGGGGTTCGCCACGGCCGCGATCGCGGCATTGCCCAGGCCCTGACCGGGAATGGAGAGCAGCAGGCCCACGTCGCCCCAGCTCATCTCCAGAGCCGACAGGAGGCCGCGCATGTTCGCGCCGTTCACCGACGGAGCGTCGGAGGCGGACTTCTCGGCGTCGGCGGACTTCTCCGTGGAGCGACTCTGCTTGGCGAGCTTCGCCAGTTCGTCGAGTTCGACCGGGTACTCGTGCTCGGCCTGGTCGTACTTGCGCGAGATCGGCCGGAAGAGGTGCTCGGCAGCCATGTGGGTGCGCTCGACCGTCGAATCGAACTTCTTCGGGAGCTCCAGGTTGATCGCCATGGCAGTACCTTACTGCGCAGTAAGTTCGTTGCCAAGTCCCGGTTCGTGACCGAAGCCGAATAATGTGGACCGGTGGCGTACGACGAGGAACTGGCCTACCGCATCCGTGCTCTGCTGGCGACCGAGTGCGGCCTCGACGAGAAGCGCATGTTCGGCGGGCTGGCCTTTCTGATCAACGGCAACATGGCCGTCGCTGCCAGCGGCAAGGGCGGGATCATGGTGCGCGTCGCACCCGAGGAGACCGAGAGCCTCCTCGAGTACCCGCACACCCGGCCGATGGTGATGTCGGAACGCGAGCTCCGGGGATGGCTACGCGTCGACGACGCCGGCATCGCCACCGACCGCCAGCTCTCCCGCTGGATTGCGATCGGTTCGAACTACGCGCGGAAGTTGCCGCCGAAGTAGATACGACCGGCCTAGGATCCCTGAGGAGCGAGCGTCGATCTCTGGTCCCTGAGGTGCGAGGAGCGAAAGCGACGAGCCACGAAGGGCCTGGTGAGACACCTTGCGAGCCCTTCGTGGCTCGCTTCGCTCGCACCTCAGGGAGCATGAGTACGGCCCACTCGGATCAGAGAGGTGCCGTCAGGGAACGATGTTCACCATCCGACCGGGCACCACGATGACCTTGCGGGGTTCGGCGCCGTCGAGGAGCGCGACGATCTTCTCGTCGGCGAGCGCGGCGGCACGCAGGGTCTCCTCGTCGGCGTCGGCCGGGACGGTGATCCGACTGCGGACCTTGCCCTTGACCTGAACCGGGATCTCGACGGTGTCCTCGACCAGCCACTCCTCATCGGCGACCGGGAATGCGGTCCGCACCACCAGGGTCTCCCGACCCAGCCGGTGCCACAGCTCCTCGGCGATGTGCGGGGCCAGGGGAGCCAGCATGATCACCAGCGCCTCGACGGCCTCCCGCGGGGCGCCGGTCTTCTCGAAGTTCTTGGTGAGGTGGTTGGTCAGCACCGTGAGCTTGGCGACCGCCGTGTTGTTGCGCAACGCGTCGTAGTCCTCGCGGACGCCGGCGATCGTCTTGTGCAGCAACCGTTTCGTGTCGTCGTCGAGCTCGGTGTCGGCGACCCGGAGCGCACCGGACTCCTCGTCGACGACGAGTCGCCAGATGCGCTGCAGGAATCGCTGCGACCCCACCACGTCCTTGGTGGCCCACGGCCGTGACTGGTCGAGCGGACCCATGAACATCTCGTAGACGCGCAGCGTGTCGGCACCGTAGTCGCGGCAGATGTCGTCGGGCGCCACCGAGTTCTTCAGGGACTTGCCCATCTTGCCGTACTCCCGGCGAACCTTCTCACCGTTGTAGAAGAACTCGCCGTTCTCTTCGGTGACCTCTTCGGCGGGCACATAGATGCCGCGCGAATCGGTGTAGGCGTACGCCTGGATCATGCCCTGGTTGAACAGCTTTCGGTACGGTTCGCGACTCGTGACGTATCCGAGGTCGAAGAGGACCTTGTGCCAGAACCGCGAGTACAGCAGGTGCAGCACCGCGTGCTCGACGCCACCGATGTAGAGGTCGAGGCCACCCGGGTCGTTCTCGCCGTGCAGTGCCGGCCGGGGCCCCATCCAGTACGCCTCGTTCTCCTTGGCGCACAGGGTTTCCGAGTTGGTGGGGTCGATGTAGCGCAGCTGGTACCACGAACTGCCCGCCCACTGGGGCATGACATTGGCGTCCCGAGTGTAGGTCTGCACGCCGTCGCCCAGGTCGAGTTCCACCGTCATCCACTCGGTGGCCTTCGCCAGCGGAGGCGACGGCTCGCTGTCCGCGTCGTCGGGGTCGAAGGACACCGGCGCATAGTCGTCGACCTCCGGAAGCTCCACCGGCAGCATCGATTCCGGCAGCGCGTGGGGTTGGCCGGCGGCGTCGTAGACGATCGGGAAGGGTTCGCCCCAGTAACGCTGACGGGCGAACAGCCAGTCGCGCAGCTTGTATTGGATTCTCCCGGTGCCCATACCGTCGGCTTCGAGACGTTCGACGATCGCCGCCTTCGCGTCCTCGACATTGTGACCGTCGAGGAACCCGGAGTTCACCAGGGGTCCGTCGCCCACGTACGCCTCGGTGGCGATGTCGGTGTCGGAGCCGATCACCTCGCGGATCGGCAGTCCGAACACCGTCGCGAACTCATGGTCGCGGGCGTCGTGGGCCGGGACCGCCATGATCGCGCCGGTGCCGTAGCCCATGAGGACGTAGTCGGCGACGAAGACCGGAACCTGCTCTCCGTTCACGGGATTGACGGCGAAGCTCCCGGTGAAGACACCCGTCTTCTCCTTGTTCTCCTGGCGCTCGAGGTCGGACTTCGCGGCGATCGACGCGCGGTACTCCGCGATCGCGGCCGCGGGGTCGGCCCCGCCGCGGGTCCAGCGATCATCGGTGCCCTCGGGCCATGCTCCGGTGATGAGGTCGCCGACGAGCGGATGCTCGGGCGCGAGAACCATGTAGGTGGCGCCGAACAGGGTGTCGGGACGGGTGGTGAACACCTCGATGCCGCCGACGCCGGGCACGTCGAAGCGAACCTGGGCACCGCGCGAGCGTCCGATCCAGTTGCGCTGCATGGTCTTGACCTTGTCCGGCCAGTCCAGCAGATCCAGGTCGTCGAGCAACCGGTCGGAGTACGCGGTGATCCGCATCATCCACTGCCGCAGATGCTTCCGGAACACCGGGAAGTTGCCGCGGTCACTGCGGCCGTCGGCGGTGACCTCCTCGTTGGCCAGCACGGTGCCCAGTCCGGGGCACCAGTTCACCAGCGAATCACTCAGGTACACCAGGCGATGGTCGTCGAGGATCTCGGTGCGCTCGGCGGGGGAGAGGTCGGCCCAGCGGCGCCCCTCATGCTTTCCACCCAATGCTCGTGCACCCGAAGCGAATTCGTCGACCAGCTCGGAGATGAGCCGAGCCTTGCCCTGGTCGGTGTCGTACCAGGCGTTGTAGATCTGCAGGAAGATCCACTGGGTCCACCGGTAGAAGTCCACGTCCGTGGTGGCCACCCGACGGCGCTCGTCGTGGCCCAGCCCGAGCCGTCGGATCTGGCCCAGGTAGCGCTCGATGTTCTGCTCGGTGGTGGTGCGCGGATGGGTGCCGGTCTGCACAGCGTATTGCTCGGCGGGCAGGCCGAACGAGTCGAAGCCCATCGTGTGCAGCACGTTCTTGCCGGTCATCCGCTGGTAGCGCGCGAAGACATCGCTCGCGATGAAGCCGAGCGGGTGGCCGACATGCAGGCCTGCGCCGGACGGGTAGGGGAACATGTCCTGCACAAAGAGCTTGTCGGCGGCGTCGGCGTCCCCGCCGCCGAAGGCGGACAGGTCACCGGCGAGCGGCCCGACGGGATTCGGCGCCTCGTAGGCGTGCTCGTCGGACCAGGTCTGCTGCCAGCGCTGCTCGATCTCGCCGGCGACCGCCGCCGTGTAGCGGTGGGCGGTCGTGCCGGCGGTGTCGCCGCTCGTCTTCTCGGCTGAAGTCACGCGACCAGGGTAAATCCTGTCCGTCGCCGCCCCCAATCCGGTCGCCTCCGACGTGGGCGGCACCGGCTCGTCAGATACCGATTCACTTCGGTACGACGCACGGTCGTATGCTGTGGGTCGTGAATGCCGTGTCCGTCGCCGTTGCCGTACTGCTCTTCGTGCTGGCCGGACTCTGGGCGGTGGTAGGAATCCGCGGACTCCGCGGCACCCTCCCGCGCAATCGTTGGATCGGCGTTCGCTCCGCGGAGACCATGCGGTCCGACGAGGCTTTCCGCATCGCCAACCGCATCGCCGGACCGGGCACTCTCGGCGCGTCGGTGATCCTCACGCTGGGGGCCATCGCGACCCTTGCCGTCCCGGGCGGGTGGGCACTGGCCTTCGGACTCGTCGCGCTGGTGGCCGCGCTCGTGGTGGTCGGACTGGTCAGCGGGATCGGGGTACGCGCCGCTGCAGCCGTACCCGCCGACGACGAGGGCTGTTCCTGCTGTTCCGGCGGCGACGCCCACAGCCATGCCGCCGACGAGAACCCCTCGGCCCCGGCGGCCGACTGCGGCACCAGCAGCTGCGGTGCCTGCTCGTTGCGCGGCGTCTGCGCAGGCGACTCGGCCCAGGCCTGAGGCGGCCGGCGTCGTCTCACATCACTGATCTCGGGGCACATCCATGCGTACTCTCAAGAATCTCCTCGATCGTTCTCCGATCGACGGCTTCATCCTGGCCATCTGCATCGCCGTCGCGGTGGCCGCATTCCTGCCGGTTCGCGGCGCGGCGGCGGAGGCACTCGACTGGGTGGTGATCGTCGCGATCGCCGCACTGTTCTTCCTCTACGGCACTCGACTTCATCCACGCGAGGCGCTCGAAGGTCTCCGGCACTGGCGGCTGCACGTCACGATCCTCGCGTTCACGTTCATCGTCTTCCCGATCGTGGGACTGGCGCTGAAACCGGTTGTCGAGCCGTTGATCGGCGAGGACCTCTATGCCGGACTGCTCTTTCTATGCCTGGTCCCATCGACGGTGCAGTCCTCGATCGCTTTCACCTCGATGGCCCGAGGCAACATCGCCGGGGCGATCGTCAGCGCATCCACGTCGAACATCCTCGGCGTCTTCCTGACCCCGCTGCTGGTGGTCGCGCTGATGCAGAACGCCGGCGACATCAGCATCGACGCGACGTCGGTCCTGAAGATCGTCGCGCAGATCCTGGTGCCGTTCCTGCTCGGGCAGCTCGCCCGCCGGTGGGTCGGCCCGTTCTTCACCCGGCACGCGAAGATCACCAAGCTGGCCGACCGTGGCGCCATCGTGCTCGTCGTCTACGTGGCGTTCAGCGAGGGGGTCGTCCAGGGCATCTGGTCGTCGGTGGAGGTGGGTCAGGTGATCGCCGTGACCGTCATCTCGCTGCTGCTCGTCATCGTGATGCTCGCGATCACCGGCTGGCTCCCGAAGCGGCTCGGCTTCGACCGCGCCGACACGATCGCCATCCAGTTCTGCGGCACCAAGAAGAGCCTGGCCACCGGCCTGCCCATAGCGACCGTCCTGTTCGCCGGCACCACCGTCGGCCTCATCGTGCTGCCGCTGATGATCTTCCACCAGATCCAGCTCATGATCTGCTCGTGGCTGGCCACTCGGTACGGGCGGCAGGCCGACGACGCCGAAGCGGCCGGCGCGCCCACCCCGGCTCCCTGATCCGAAAGAACGCCAGTTCAGCGGTTCCGGAGTCCGCAAAGCGGCCTGCGGGTAGAGCAGATAACAACGGAGGGCGCCGGGCCCGCGACCGGCAGACTTCAACTCGACCGATGGACTTCGATCGAAGTCTAGGAGTCGAGTTGAAGTTCGTCGGTCACGAGAATGCGGCGCCACAGTGCACGCGAGTAGCGCAAGTTCGGCAGAGATTGCGCTTCAAGATAGGGCGGCAACGATGCAGTTCTTTCGACCCCACGACGGCAGCCAGGCCGCAGATACTGAGGTACGAGGAGCGTTGGCCGCCGGGCCGAGCAAGCGACGAAGGAGCGCGTCGAGGTCGACGGGCCTCGAAGGGTTGGCGACGTCATCTCGCCAGGACCCTTCGTGACGGCCTCCGCAAGCTCCGGCCTCCTCAGGGAGCGGAGGTTGGGCCCGCTCCGACACAACGGGTTCTTTCGTAGTCCACGACCGCCAAGCCGTAGATACTGAGAGCGAGCTCGCGGGCGTCACCACCCGCTCCCTGAGGAGCGAGCTTGCGAGCGTCACGAAGGGTCCTGGTGAGTCGGGTTGCGAAGACCCTTCGTGACGCGCCCTCCGCAAGCTCCGGGCGCTCCTCAGGGAGCAGGGGGTCCCACCGGCGTCGACAGCGGCAGGTTCACAAAGCTCGGCCGGTTCGGGTCGAGCTGGATGTGTTGCGGCCGGAGTCCGGACTCGTTCAACAGCGGACGCAACGGCAGACCGCGCGGGAAGTTCATCGCGAACACGTCGATCCGCAGGCGGTGGCCCGGTTTGATGAGTGCCTCGGTCGGCAGCAGGCCGATGTCGACACTCACCGGGCGGCCCGGCACGACGCGTTGGCGTGACGCCAACGTGAGCTCGTAGAACGGATCGATCACGTCGCCGTTGGGCGCGAACCGCGACCTCGCCTCGTCGTATCCGCGCAGCGACGCCATCACCTGACCGGAGGTCAGCACCTTCGACGTCCCGTCGGGAGCGACGTCGTTGAGGGTGGCGGTCCAGTATCCGTCGGTGGCGTCGAGAACGGTGTTCAACCGCACGTTGGCGTACCCGGACACGCTGCGTGTCGTGGTCATCGGGGGAGTGGTGAACGTCAGTGCGGCGCGCTCGGAGATGCGGGCGTCGTCGGCGCAGAAGGGGAAGATCGCCAGGGCACCGGCCAATTGCTGTGCGGCGTCGCGCGAACACATCGTCGCCAGACCGGGCGCGATGGTCAACCGAGCGCGGGATGTGGGTGCAACGGGAGTTAGGCTGCCGTCCCGGACCGCGTGTGCCGCGGTACCGCTGCGCCGGTCATCGAGGTAGAGCCGCTGGCGCTCCATCCCGGCGCGCGGGAACTGCTGGGCGGTGATCCACGAGTCGCCGACCTGCTTGAGATTGACCGGTCCGTAGCGGTCGACACCGTTGTCGATTCCCTTGAGCCACTTGTCGAACCACGCCTTCTGCAGGACGTCCAACCGGGGTGGGGTGTTCCGCCGGCCCTCTTGGCCGCCGCCGATTGTGAGGTGATACCCGTCGCCCATGATCAACTGCTTCTTGCCGGGCGGCAACGGGATGTTGTTGTACATCCGGACTTCGCTGTTGGTGAAGAGATCGAACCAGCCGCCGTAGATGAGCGTCGGGGTGGTGATGCGGTCGGCGTGGTCGAGCCACGCGGACCTCGGTTCGGAGTTGTTGTCCAGCAACGCCTTCAGGTTCGGCGGCACCGACGGGATGTCGGGGGTGAGCAGTGCGGCGAACAGCTGTGGGTAGAAGGTGAACGGGTCGGAGATCCGGTCCGCCAACCACTTCCAGTCGAAGGTGCCGTTCAGCATCGACGCGACGTTCGGGATCATCTTGGTGGTGTTGACCAGCGTCAGCCACAGCGGGAGGAAGCCGACACCCAGAGCGCCGCCGGGCGCGACGATGTCGCGGATGAGGTCGCCGCCCGGCTCGACCGGGAAGATCGCCTTGAGTGCCTTCGGGTTCTTGTTCGCGGCCTGGATCTGGTTGATCGCCGAGTACGACACACCCGACATGCCGACCTTGCCGTTGGACCACCGCTGCTTCGACGCCCAGTCGATGACCTCGATGGTGTCGCGCTGTTCCCGCGACTGGAAGACGTCCCAGACTCCCTGCGAGAAACCGGTGCCGCGCACATCCACGACGACCTGCGTGTAGCCGCTGCGCACGAGATCGAAATCGACGAGGAAGGTCTTCGCGCCGCCGTCGCGGATGGTGTGCGCGATGTCGTTGATGCCGTCGATCGGCGTGCCGGACAGGTTGATCGACCGCGCGATCTGCAGCAGGTAGGGCTCGAGCACCGGGTTCTGCATCACCGCGGAACCGACGGTGGTGATGAGCTTGGTGTAGGGCGTCATGTTGACGATGACCGGCGTCTTCGTCGACGTGGGACGCTCGCGAGCGTCGGCCGGGCGGTACACGTTGGCCCGGAGAACCGTGCCGTCACTCATCCGGATCGGCACATCCCAGGTGACATTGACGCCGGCATAGGGTTGCGGGCCGTCGTGGCTCGCCGCCCATCGCGCCCCGTCGGCGCCGCCGGTGGGTCCGACCGGGGCAGCGCCCGCCACGGCGATGGGCGCCACCAGCGCGACCACCGCGAGGATCACCCCGGCCAGAACCCGCGCACTCTTCGACCCGCTCATGCACACCCCCGCATGTCATGCGCTGGAACAATCCACGGCTTGTCCAGCGAAAAATTGATCGAGCGTCCACAACCTAACACCCCGCCGGTGACGTGGATCACCGGGTGTCTCAGGCAATGCTCAGCATCACCGTCCGGACGGACGGACTCAGTTCACGCTGAGATCGATCGGGTGGGTCGCGAGGAGAGGTTTCGGCCAGGCCTGCCTGCGCAGGACGTCGAACCACACGTCCGACGCCGGCGGCGCGAGCAGGTCGCGAGGGAGTGCCGAGGCGACCATCCAGCTGAACTGGTCGAGCTCATCGTCGAGTTGCCCGATGCCCCATCCGCTGTAGCCCGCGAAGATCCGGACACCCTCGAGGATCTCGGCGAGGGGCTCGGGGTCGGCGTCGAGATCGACCAGGACGACCCGGCCGTCGACCGGACGCAGGGCGGGCACGTCGTCGATGTCGGTGCCGGGTTTCACCACGCCCAGGCACAGCGCCGCCTCCTGGTTCACCGGCCCGCCCACATAGAGGGCGCGCGGCGAGGCTGCGATGTCGGCCCACTGCGGCAGGAGGTTGTGCACGGCGGTCTGGCTCATCCGGTTGAGGATGACCCCGAGACTGCCCGACTCGTTGTGCTCGATGACGTAGATGACGGTCCGGGCGAAGGTGGGTTCGATGAGATCGGTCGAGGCGATCAGCGCGGTGCCCGGACGCACCCGCGGCGTGGGGTCGGCATCCCAAGGGACGCCGGGCATACGCGCACCACCACCGCTGTCCGCCGAGTGTTCTCCGGGGCGGGATTCCGGTGTGGGATCGTCTGCGTCTTCACCTCCGGCCACCCGACCATCATCGCACGTCCGTGGCCGACGGCGTCCATCGTCAGCTCGGTAGGCTGGATCGGTGAGCAGCACCCAGGTGACCCGTGACCAACGCGGGTGGTCGGTGTTCGTCCACTCCCTCCGTTCGTCGCCGGGACTCGGCCGGTTGTTGTCGGTCCGGTTGTCCAGTCAGATCACCGACGGGATCTTCCAGGCCGCGCTGGTCGGCAGCATCCTGTTCAACCCCGAGCGCCATGCCGATCCGCTCGCGGTGGCCGGTGGCCTCGCGGTGCTGCTGCTGCCGTATTCGCTCATCGGCCCGTTCGCGGGCGCGTTGCTCGACCACTGGGATCGACGCAACGTCCTCCTGTACGCGAACCTGCTGCGCGGGCTGATCATCGGGCTCGTCGCACTGGCCGTCGCCTCCGGCGCACCTGATGTCGTGGTGCTGATCTCCGCCCTCGCCGCGACGGGTGCGAGCCGGTTCGTGGCGGCCGGACTGTCGGCCGGACTGCCGCACGTCGCGCGGCGTGAGGTGCTGGTCGCCACCAATGCGTTGTTCACGACGTTGGGCGGCGCGATGCTCACCGTCGGGCTCGGCATCACCCTGGGACTCCGCGCGATCTTCGGCGACGACAACGTGGGCAGTGCCCTCACGATGATCGCCGGGATCGTGCTGGCCGTCGTCTCCGGCGGGCTGGCGCATCGGTTCCGTCCGCTGCAACTCGGTCCCGACGAGCCCGACGACCCGGGTCGTTCGGCCGTGCACGCGGTCTCGGTCGGCCTCTGGCACGGTGCCCGCGCCGTCGTCCACCACAAGACCGTGGCCGCCGCGTTGTCGGCGATCGGGGCCCACCGGCTGGTGTTCGGGATGAACACGCTGATGATCCTGGTGCTGACGCGCCAGATGGGTCCCGGCGACGGGGTCGACCGCGTCAGCGTGGTCATCGGTTTCACCGGCGCGGGGGCGCTTCTCGCCGCGATCATCACACCGATCGCGGTGGCACGGGTGGGCCGGTACGTGACGCTGCTCGCCGCACTGGCCGTCGGCGCGTTCGCCGAGCTGTCCGTACTCAGCTTCGAGTTCGCGGTGATCTGCGGGTCGGCGTTCGTACTCGGACTCATCGGCCAGATCGCCAAGCTGTGTGGCGACGTGGCGATGCAGGTCGACGTGGACGACGCGGTGCGCGGACAGGTGTTCTCGGTGCAGGACGCGGTGTTCAACATCGCCTACGTGGGTGCGGTGACCGTCGCGGCCCTCGCGATCCCCGACGATGGCCGGGCGGTCGGGCTCGTCGTGCTCGGGGTGGTGCTGTACCTGCTCGGCATGCTCGTGGTGCGCCTCCTGCATCCGCGTGGGCACTGGTCCGCCGAGCCCACGACGGTGCGGCACACCGTCACCGACCCCGCCGCGTGAACCGCGGGTCCCGGTTGTCGTAGGCGGCGTCGGCCACGCCGTTCGCATCCAGGTCCACCAGCATCACATCGTGGCTGCCGTCCCCGTCGGAGTCGACGTAGAGTCGTTCGCCGACGATCCGGCCGCCCCGGTCGGCGCCGACGATCTCGACGTCGGGGTCGCCGTCGTCGTCGAGGTCGACCCGGGTGACCTGCGCCGGCGGGGGTTGCGGAGTCCGCTCGGGGACGTCGCGCCGCGGCAGTTGTTCGCCGACGAGGTCGGCTCGCGCGACGGGCCGGTCCCACAGACCGGCACCGGAGTCGCGGTAGAAGGCGTCGGGCGCGCCGTCGTCGTCGGTGTCGAGGGCGGCGACGTCGGCGACACCGTCGGCGTCGGTGTCCCACATCGCGTCATCGCGACGGCCGTCGCCGTCGAAGTCGAGCCCGATCGCGTCCAGGACATCGGACCGCGGATCCCCGAGCGCGAGGTCGGCGGTCCCGGACCAGCGCGTCGTCGGACCGTCGCCGGTCCCGAAGAAGTACTCGATCGCCGGGTCCATGAGGTCTTGGACGCAACGGGGCCCAATCCGGTTCCCATCGATCGGTTCCCATCGATCGGTTCCCAGCGCCCGGGTTCCCGCTGTGCGGTTCCCGATGGGTGTGGACACCTCGACCACCCGGTAGGTTGTGGCCCATGTACGTCAGCGATCTCGGCGAGCAGTGGCATGCGGCCCGGCTCGAACCAGCCCTGGCACACCTCGACTCTGCTTCGGCGGGCCGCTCGTCCTACGCACTGATCGGCGCGATGACCGCGCACCTCTGGCGGGAGACCGAACGCGGGTCGTATGTCGCCGCCGACGACCGCGCCGAGGAGATCGCGCGCGACACAAGGAATCTCGCTGCCCTGATCGGACACACCGGCGACGAGGTGGTCTTCCGTGAGAGCGCCCGCGCCGCTCTGCGCGCCCTCCTCACCAACTGGAGCCTGCCCGTCACATCGACCGTGTGGGTGGCGAAGAACGAATTCGGCCCCAACCTCGAGGAGTTCGAGCGCCGCGGGTACGCGGTACGGACCATGCCCGACGGGGACGTCTACGGTCACGTCGACACCGACGCGCTCGAGAACATGCTGCAGTTCGAGCAGCCCGACTTCATCCACGTCTGCCACATCGGCTCGATGTCCGGTGTGGTGCAGCCGGTCACGCGGATCGTCGAACTCGCGCATCGGGCCGGTGTGCCCGTAGTGGTGGACATGGCGCAGTCGGTCGGTCACGTCCCCACCGTCACCGGTGCCGACGTCGTCTACGGCACCAGCCGCAAGTGGCTCACCGGCCCGCGTGGCGTCGGGTTCGTCGCGGTGCGTCGAGACTCGTTGCGGCCGGTACGAATCGACGGTTCCGAGGCATTCATCGCCGGGCGCCTCGGACTCGGTGTCGCGGTCCGCGAGTTGCTCGAGATCGGCCAGCAGCGCGTCTTCCGCGAACTCGCGAAGATCGGCCGGGTCACCCGCGAACGACTCCACGGCATCGCGAGCTGGGAGGTCCTCGAACCGATCGACGAGCCGTCGGCGATCATCACCCTCGCACCACCGCCCGGATGGCAGTTCGACGACGTCGCCGCGGCCCGCGACAAGCTGTTGTCACTCGGTGTCCTGGTCACCGCCGCGGACACCTGGCGCGCCCCGCTGGCGACCGAGCATCCGGTGCTCCGAATCAGCCCGCACCTCGACGTACGCCGGTCCGAACTCGACCGCGTCGCAGACGCCCTGCGCACCATGGGTTACTGACGCTCACCCGGCGCCGAGCGCGCTCACCCGAGGATCTCGCCGAGGATCCGCTCGATCTCCGGCCGTGCCGCGTCGGCGTCGACTCGCACGAGGCCGATCCGCGTGCGCCGGTGCAGGATGTCGTCGGCGTCGAGGGCACCCTCGTGCGTGACCGCGAACTCGACTTCGGCGCGGGTGACATCGATGCCGGGGACGATCGGATCCAGGGGACCGGGGAGAACGGCGGCGTCCACCACCGCCGGCGCCTCCCCGCCGAACCGCTGCACGAGCGAAGCCGGCAGCCCCTGCTCGCGCGGACTCCGCAGGGCTCCGACCAGCGGGGTCGTGGTCGTGACACAGTCCCCGGCGGTGAGGTCGGTGGTCGCGAGCGCGGCGTCGACGGCGTCCTGGGCCATGCGCCGGTAGGTGGTGAGCTTGCCGCCGAGGACGTTGACGAGACCATCGCCGCGGACGCCGACGTGGTGCTGCCGCGAGACGTCGGCGAGGGCCTCGGAGTCGCGGCCGCCGCCGCGGGTGTCGACCAACGGTCGCAGACCGGCGAACGTGCCGATGATGTCCGAGCGATCCAACGGCCGTGCGAGAGCGGGATTCACGGCGTCGAGCAGGAAGTCGATCTCGGACTCGTCCGGCATCGGGACGTCGGGGATCGGCCCGGGCGCCGCGACATCGGTGAGGCCGACGTAGACGCGCCCCAGCTGCGCGGGGATCACGAAAACGAACCGGGACACCGAGGTGCCGAGCGGGGTCATCAGCGCGGCGTCGGGGAATCCCAACCGCGCCGCGTCGACGACGAGATGCGTTCCCCGACTGGGATGTACGGCGAGTGCATCATCGATGCCGCCGGACCAGACGCCGGTGGCGTTGACGACCATCCGCGCACCGACGTCGAAGCTCTCACCGGTCAACTGATCGGTGAGGGTGGCCCCGCGGCCGTCCACGCGCTCGGCCCGCACCCGGGTGCAGACGGATGCGCCGTAGCCAGCCGCCGTACGTGCGAGGGCGACGACGAGCCGAGCGTCGTCGACGAGCTGACCGTCGGAGGTGGAGATACCACCGCGCAGACCGTGGGGCGACACCGCCGGGAAGCGGGCGAGGGTCTCCAGCGCCGACACCCGGGTCGGCGGCGGCAACAGCGAGTCGGGGGTACCGGCGTTGCGTCGGAGCACATCTCCCGCGCGGAGGCCCAATCGGATGATCGAGGTCTGCCTGCCGCCACGGTCGGGGATGATCTGGCGGAGGGGAGCGATCAGATGCGGAGCGATGGCGGTCATCAGATGATGACGTTCGACGGCACTTTCGCGCGCGATCCGCAGATCACCCCTGGCCAGGTAACGGAGACCACCGTGGACGAGTTTGCTGCTCCAGCGCGAGGTTCCGGCCGCGAGGTCGTCCTTCTCGACGAGCGCGACGCGCAGGCCACGGGTCGCGGCGTCGAGCGCCACCCCGGCGCCGGTCACACCGCCGCCGATGACCAGCAGATCCAGGGGATCGCCGGACGTCAGACGGTCGAGCGCACGACGACGGGTGTCGGCGGACAGGGTCGCCATCAGACTCGCACCGCGGGACCGACGCTCACGACGTCATCCGTCGACGCCCGCACCGGCCGGACGCAGATACCCGGCCAGCATCTCGTGCAACTCGGTGCTCCAGCCCTCGGCGATGATGTCGGAGACCAGCGCCCCGGACTGGAGGAACGACTGCGCGATCAGCAGCACCATCGCCGCCATCCGTTTGGCGTCACCCGCCCGGACGTGGCGCCGTTCCTGGGCCTGCGACAGCATGTCCGAGAGAATCGCGAGCGCCCCTTGCTGACTCGTACCGAGACGCTCGAAGACGTACGGCGCCATGAAGTCTCGCTGCTCGCGCCACAGCGAGGCGATCAGTTCGTCGTCGCGGAGCGCGCCGACGACCGCGACCACCCGATCGACGAGCGCATCCAGATCGGCGGGTTCGCCTCGTCCGCCGATGGCGTCCTCGACGACCCCCAGGACCTCGCGGGTCAACAGCCCGCGGATGATCTCGTTGATGTCGGGCCACCGGCGGTACACCGTCGGTCGGCTCACGCCTGCTTGTCGGGCCACCTCGGAAACAGTCACCTTGCGTCCGCCGCTACGCAGCAGACAGCTCCGTGCTGCATCCAGAACGAGATCCCCGATCTCCTCGTTACGGATTGCCATGATGTGTAACACTGTAACGGATCACTTGAACGGCGGGGGGCCGACTCATATGACTATCGAACACGCCACACTCGTGGCCAGTCCGTACGCACGGCACGGAACGGGCCTGCGCGTCGCCCACGACGCCGCAGAACTGCTGCGTGCCCGCGGCGTGGAGGTGGAGATCATCGTCGGCGAGGACATCGCCGACGCCGCCGATCTCGCCGGCAAGGCAGCCCGCGGGGACACCGACGTCCTCGTCGTCGTGGGGGGCGACGGCACGGTGCGTCTGACGGTGGAGGCCACGATCGGGTCGGGCAAGCCGCTGGCCGTCATCCCGGCCGGGAGCGGGAACGACTTCGCCCGCAACCTCGGCATCCCACTGGATCCGGCCGACGCCGTCGAGGTCATCCTGGCCGGCCACCGACGACCCATCGACCTCGGCCGGGTCAGCTTCCCGGACGGGCAGACCGCGCTGTTCAGCACGGTCGCCGCCACCGGGTTCGACGCCGCGGTCACCGCGCGGGCCATCGACATGCGCCGACCGCGCGGACAGTCCCGGTACACGATCGCGGCGCTGCTCGAACTACTCGCACTGCGGTCGCGTCACTACCAGGTCCGCGTCGACGACCAGGCCGTCGAATCCGACCTCATCTTCGCCGCGATCGGCAACACCACGTCGTACGGCGGTGGCATGAAGATCACGCCGCAGGCGTCGATCACCGACGGCCGGCTCGACGTTACCCTCGCGCTCACCCCACCGCGGCTGGCACGTTGGACGATTGCGCGTGTCTTCCCGAAGGTGTTCTCGGGCAAGCACATCGACAGCCCGAACGTCCGGACCATGCGCGGCGCAGAGGTCGAGCTGTACTGCGATCCGCCCGCCCTCGTGTCGGTCGACGGTGACCTCGTCGGCGAGCTGCCGGCGGTTTTCGAGGCGGTACCGCACGCGATCGAGGTGTTCGCGCCCGCGAGCTGAAACGCCCGGGGCGTCTCGCAGTCCTCACTGACCGCTGCGCGCCGCCCACCATTCGCGAAGGGCATCCTCGGCTTCGTCGCGGCTGAGCGGTCCACGGTCCAGGCGTAGCTCCTTCAGATGACGCCACGCCTGTCCGACGATCGGGCCGGGCGGCACGCCGAGGAGTTCCATGATCGCGTTGCCGTCGAGGTCGGGCCGGACCTTCTCGAGATCCTCCGCCGCCTGGAGGTCGGCGATCCGCTGCTCGAGACTGTCGTAGTTCTGCTGCAGCCGCCGGGCGCGCCGCTTGTTACGGGTGGTGCAGTCGGCGCGCACCAGCTTGTTCAGCTTGTCGAGCAGGGGACCGGCATCGGTGACGTACCGACGGACGGCCGAGTCGGTCCACGCGCCGTCGCCGTAACCGTGGAAGCGCAGGTGCAGGAAGACCAGCTGCGCCACGTCGGACACCACCGCCTTCGGATACTTCAGCGCCCGCATCCGTTTGCGCACCATCTTCGCGCCCACGACCTCGTGGTGATGGAAGCTGACGCCACCCCCCGGTTCGTGCCGCCGCGTCGCGGGTTTGCCGATGTCGTGCAACAGAGCCGCCCAGCGCAGCACCAGGTCCGGATCGCCGTCCTCGAGATCGATGGCCTGGCGGAGCACGGTCAGGGAGTGCTGGTAGACGTCCTTGTGCTGGTGGTGCTCGTCGATGGTGAGCTTCATGCCGGGCACCTCGGGCAGCACCCGCTCGGCGAGACCGGTCTCGACCATGGCGTCGATCGCCTCGATCGGGAACTCGCCGCAGATCAGTTTGTCCAGCTCGGTGCGGATGCGTTCGACGGTGATGCGTTCGATCTCACCGTTCATGTCGGTGATCGCCTGCCACACGCGCGGCGCGAGCCGGAATCCCAGCTGGGAGACGAACCGGACGGCGCGGAGCATCCGGAGCGGGTCGTCGCCGAAGGACTGTGCAGGCGTGGCGGGGGTGTCGATGACCCCGGCCAGCAGGGCGGTCATCCCGTCGAGCGGGTCCCGGAAGTCCTGGGCGCCCGCCGAGCCGATCCGGACCGCCATCGCGTTGACGGTGAAGTCCCGTCGGATCAGGTCGTCGTCGAGGGTCTTGCCGAACGTGACCTCGGGATTGCGGCTGACCTGGTCATACGAGTCCGCGCGAAACGTCGTGATCTCGATCAGGTGGTCGCCCTTGCGGACCCCGACCGTGCCGAACTCGATGCCGACGTCCCAGAACGCGTCGGCCCAGCCGCGGAGGAGCTGCGACACCGTCTCCGGGCGCGCATCGGTCGTGAAGTCGAGGTCGTTGCCCAGACGCCCGAGAACCGCGTCGCGCACCGAGCCGCCCACCAGGTACAGCTCGTGGCCGGCGGTCTCGAACAGCTTGCCGAGGGGCACGAGGACGTCGTCGAGGTCGCGCAGTGCGATCGCCGCGGCGGCGAGCAGACGGGTGCGCCGTTCCGGGTCCGCCGAGTGCACCTGGTCCGGCTGGGCTGCCCCATTCCGGAATGGCCCAGACGCCGCCGCACCGGACGGGGAAGTGTCGTTCACGGCTTGCCACCCTACCGTCGTGACCCGCGACGACGACGCCGCACAGCTCGTCGGCGACGACTCATACACCCCCGGCGCACTCGCGACACTGCGAATCCACAACCTACGCGCCCTCGGAGGCGTCCGGACAAACTGCAGGTGACCAGCCGCTAGCATCGTGGAGTGTCCACCGATTCCTCGACCAACCCTTCAGACGTCAGCGGCGTCTCGTCGGGTGCGCACGGTGAGGGTGGCGGACAAGGCGAGCAGAATGCCTCCGGCCAGGGGCGTCGTGCCCGGCGCGGCCGACGCCGCCGGGGCCGGCGCAAGTCCGAGAACCGAGGTGCGGCGCCCGCTCACACCCCGACGGCGCACAGTCCGCACGGGCACAAACAGAGCGGTCATGCCCAACCCAAGAACAAGCAGCCGACTCCCGGCCAGGCGGGCTCGCGGCCGGGCCACAAACCGGGCTCGCCCAACCCGGCCTCCGAACCGGCACCCAGCACTCATCACCCGACTCCCAATGACCTCGCCCGCGCCCGGGCCGCCGATCCCGCGTGCCCGGATCCGGTCGAGGCCGAGCCCGTCGACAAGCTCCCGGTCGATCCCGATCGTGCGCGACCCCGCGTCACCCCGCCGAAGCCGTCGGACATGGTCGCCGTCAGCGCCAAGCTGACCAAGACCGGTCTGACCCAGGCCGGCGGCAAGGCGTCGAAGGGTCGACGGCGCACGGCGCGGGCGGACCGTGCGTCCGAACGCCCGGCTGCCGAGCGCGTCCATCCCGACCGCGCGGGCAACGAGAAACTCCGCACCGTGCGCGAGACCTCGGCAGGGGGGCTCGTCATCTCCGACCTCGACCTCCCCGTCGACCAGTTGTCGGCCGCGCTCATCGGTCGCGTCGACCGTCGCGGCCGCACCATGTGGTCGCTGCCCAAGGGACACATCGAAACCGGCGAGACCGCCGAGCAGACCGCCATCCGCGAGGTCGAGGAGGAGACCGGGATCCAGGGCACGGTGGTGGCCCCGCTCGGCAAGATCGACTACTGGTTCGTCAGCGAAGGTCGTCGGATCCACAAGACCGTGCATCATTACCTGCTGCGGTGCACGGGCGGCGAGCTGTCCGACGCCGACTACGAGGTGTCCGAGGTGGCCTGGGTGCCGTTACACGAGCTCCCGCGTCGGCTCACGTACTCTGACGAGCGGCGACTCGCCCGGATGGCCCGGGGTGTGATCGCCGAACTCGCCGCCGACCCCACCCGGCTGGCCCAGTCCGAGGCCGACAGCATCCGTACCGAACCCAACGCCTATGAGAAAGCCGCCGCCGCGCGCAACCAGCGCCGCAACGAGCCACCGCCCCCGGTTCGTCCGCGCCGGCGCCGGCGCCGTCCACGACGGCCCGCGGCCGGCGATGGCTGAGCCGCGCCCGTCCGCCGCCGAGCCCCGTTCGTCTCGTTCTCTCGCCTTCTCGCATGCGCTGCGGTCCGGCGCGCTCGCGACGCTGGCCTCCGCCGTGGTCCTGGCCGTTCTCGGTCTGATGGTCCTGTCCGGCGCGGTGGGACCGGCGTCGGCGGCGCCGGAGACGGCCACCAGCGATTCCGACGCCGGATCCGGCGCGTCGGACCGGTCACCGAGCCGCTTCGCCCGCATCGTCATCGATTCGATGACCCCGAACATCGTGACCACGACCAGCCGGCCGGTGGTCACCGTCAGCGGACGCGTCGACAACGTCGGCGACCGGTCCATCACCGACCTGACCATCCGGCTCGAGCGCGGCGATCCGGTGGCGTCGGCCGCGGGCCTGCGCACCGACCTCGCCGACGACGATCCGGCCGTCGCCGTGGCCGGCCCCTTCGAAGCGCTGTCCGACTCGCTCGCCCCTGGCGAGAGCGTCGGCTTCCGCATGTCGATGGCACTCTCGGCCAACAACGGTCCCGACGGCCAGGGCCTGGCCATCTCCCAGCCCGGCGTGTACCCGATGCAGGTCAACGTCAACGGCACCCCGGAGTACGGCAACACCGCGCAGGTCGCGGGATCGCGGATGCTGCTGCCGGTGTTGTCCCTGCCACCCGACGACACCCGGGCCGCCGGTTACGTCGACCCGTCCACCGAGTACTCCGACGCCGACCCGGTCGTCGGGCTCGGGCCGGACGGGTCGGTGTCGGCGAACCTGTCCAGTCCGGCACGCATGACGATGGTGTGGCCGTTGGCCGCCCCGCCGCAGCTCGCGCCGGGTGTGCTGGGCGGCAACACCGAACCGGTCCGGTTGATCAACGAAAACATGGCGCGGTCGCTCGCCGACGGCGGCAGACTCGCCGAGCTACTCGCCGCGCTGCAGCGGGTCGTCGGGGAACCCCCACCCGCACAATCGGATTCGGTGACATCGGACACGCCGCCATCCGAGACACCGGAGAACCCGGAACCGAGCGCACTGCCCGGTTCGGAGAAGCTCGCCGACAGCATGTGCCTGGCGATCGACCCCGACCTCGTCGTCACGGTGCGCGCGATGTCGCTGGGGTACGAGGTGTCCGACAATCCCGCCGATCCGAGGTCGACGACCCGGCCCGGTAGCGGCGTGGACGCCGCCGGTCGCTGGCTCACCGGCCTGCGATGGATCGCGCAGCGGATGTGCGTGGTGGCCCTGCCGTACGCGCAGGCCGATCTGACCTCCCTGACCCGGATCGGCAACACCGGCCTCACCGAGGCCGCGCTGCGGTCACCGGCCGACATCATCGACACCGTGCTCGGCGTCCGGAGCGTGCGCGGTCTCTCGATCCCCGCCCTGGGGGCGATCGACGCCGACGGCGCCGCCGCCCTCACCGAGGCCGAGATGACCGCGACCGCGGTGTCGTCGAATTCCGTCGCGCCGGTCGGTCGCCGCGACGCCGCCGGCCGCTACCGGATCGGTGACCTCGCCGCCCAGACCTACGACGCACCTGTGACCGCCTCGTTCGCCGCGCTCGGTACGGCGCCGTCCACCCCCGCTCTGACGCCTCCGAGTCAGCGCGTCGACCTGTCCGACGAGTCCGAGGGAAGCAGGCGCCAGAGCGCGATCGGTGCCCTCGCCTATCCCGCGATCGCCGCGCCGGAACCCGGTCCGACCGCACCCGGGGCACGCCCGTCGCCCGACCCGGTCGTCGGCAGATCGGCGTTCCTGATGCCCCCGACGTACTGGTCGCCCACGTCCGCCGACGCCGAGGCCCTGTTCACCACCGCACGGCTGCTCCTCGAATCGGGTGCCGCGACACCGGCTCCGCTGTCGACGCTGGCCGCCGACCTCAATTCCGCGCCCGAGCAGGCGCGGCTGATCGACCCGCCCGGGGTCGGTCCGGTGGGCGAGGTGGGCTCGGTGCTGACGAGCGACGCGACCGGATCGATACGACGCAATGTCGAGGACAGCTGGCAGTTCGAGGGCGCCCTGGTGCGCTCGGCGGATGTCGCCGCCACCCCCGAGCGGTACATGTCGCCGCTGCGCGAGGACCAGCTCCGGGCGATCCGCTCCCCGGATGCCCAGGGGTCGGCCGTCTACACCCACCTGCGGCGCGCGCAGACCGAACGCATCGACGCCGTCGCGTCGACCCTGTACCGGATGTCGCAGTCGGTCACCATCCTCGATCCCGGCGGTCGTTACACGCTGGCTTCCGAGCGGAGTCCGCTGCTGCTGGTCGTGAGCAACGACCTCGCGCTCCCGGTGCGTGCCCGGATCACCACGTCCGAGCCGGCGGGCATCGAGATCGGCGACCTCGGGGTGATCGAGATCCCGGCGCGCGGAACCCGGCAGATCCAGCTGCCCACCCAGGGCGACGCCTCCGAGGCGATCAGTGTGCAGATCCGGTTGTCGACGGTCACCGGCGTGCCACTGGGCCAGCCGATCAGCCTGTCGGTGCACACCAACGCGTACGGCAAGCCGCTGTTCTACATCACGATCATCGCTGCGGCAGCGCTGGTCCTGCTCACCGCGCGTCGGTTGTGGCATCGTTTCCGCGGCCAGCCCGATCCCGCCGACGCCGACCGTCCCGAACCCGACGAACTCGAGCGATTGCTTGCCGGAAGCGGGTATCAGGAGCGACGCCGTACCCTGCAGAGCGAGGGTCGGACGTACGGCGAGGAACCGGGCGATGACCCTCCATGACCGACATCACCACGACCCGAGGACGGCGGCAGAAGCGACGTGACCTGGAACGATGAGCCGCGTGTACCGCGGTCGGGGACACCCGGCCCGGTGCCGCCCCAGCGTCCCGAGCGCGCCGCACCCCGGCGGATTCCGCCGAACCGGGTTTCGGGTGGCCGGGTCCCTCCGACGCGGATCCCGCCCGGGTCCCCGGATCCGGGACCCACTGCGCCACGGCCTGCCGAACCACGATCGCCCGACGCGCGGTCTGCGGCCCCACGACCCGCGCCGCCGCGGCCGGGCGGGCGGGCACCCTCGGCCCCGCGTCCGCCCGCGCCATCGGCACCTACTCCACCGGCCCCCACGCCGGCCCGGCCGGACGTGTCACCGGCCCAGAACAACACGCGGGTCATGACCGCGTCCGACCCCCGCGGACCGTCGAACGGTCCGGTGGCCGCCGGCGCGGTGTCCGTCCAGAAGGCACCCGACGAGAAGGCGCCCGACGGGAAAACGCCCGACGGGAAAGCGTCGTCGACCGGTCTGGCGCGGGACTCGGACTCGAGCATCCTGCGCACCAGCGGGTCGATCGCGATCGCCACCCTGTTCAGTCGCATCACCGGCTTCCTGCGGACCGTACTCATCCTCGCGATGCTCGGCCCTGCCATCGCCTCGGCGTTCCAGGCGGCCGACGTGCTGCCGAACATGATCGCCGAGGTCGTCCTCGGCGCCGTGCTGACGGCGATCGTCATCCCGCTGCTCGCCCGGGCCGAGGCCGAGGACGACGGCGAGGGTTTCATCAACCGGATCTTCACCATCACCGTCGTCGTCCTCGGGACCGCGACGGTCGTGGCGGTGATCGCGGCGCCGCTGCTCACCTATCTGAACCTGGGGGACGGGCAGGTCAATCGCGAGCTGTCGACCGCGCTCGCCTACCTGCTGCTGCCGGAGATCCTGTTCTACGGCCTGTCCGCGTTGTTCATCGCGATCCTCAACCTGCGCGGCTACTTCAAGCCGGGTGCGTGGGCGCCCGTACTGAACAACGTCGTGCAGATCACCACTCTCGTGCTCTACGCGGTGGTGCCCGGCGAGATCACCCTCAACCCCGTCCGGATGTCCGATCCGCAGCTCCTGGTGCTCGGCATCGGTTGCACGACCGGCGTCGTGCTCCAGGCGCTGATACTGGTGCCGTTCCTCCGCAAGTCGGGGGTGCGGCTGCGCCTGCAGTGGGGGATCGACGCGCGCCTGCGCCAGTTCGGGAACATGGCCGTCGCGATCGTCGCGTACGTGGCGCTGCTCCAGGTCGGCCTGATCGTCACCTACCGGATCGCATCGTCGGCCGACGCGTCGGGCGTCAGCATCTACTTCACCCACTGGCAGTTGTTGCAGCTTCCGTACGGCGTGCTGGGCGTGACCATCCTGACCGCGATCATGCCGCGACTGTCGCGCAACGCCACCGCCGACGACACCAAGGCGGTCGTCGACGATCTGTCCCTGGCGACGCGACTCACGATGGTCGCCCTCGTCCCGGTCGTGTCGTTCATGACGTTCTTCGGACCGGCCATCGCCATCGCCGTCTTCAACTTCGGCAAGTTCGACGCCGCCTCCGCGTCGCAGCTGGGTTCGGTGCTGTCGTGGGGTGCGTTCACCCTCATCCCGTACTCGATGACCCTCGTCCAGCTGCGCGTGTTCTACGCCCGCGAGGACGCGTGGACCCCGACGTTCATCGCGCTGGGCATCACCGTGGTGAAGGTGGTGTCGTCGTACCTGGGGCCGGTGCTCTTCGACGATCCCGAACTCGTCGTGCGCTGGCTCGCGCTGTCCAACGGGTTGGGCTATCTGGTCGGTGCCGTCGTCGGGCACTTCCTGCTCCGCAGCCGTCTTCGCGGGGCCCGGCTCTCGGATGTGGCACGCACGTCCGTCGTGACCCTGGCCGTCTCGATCGGGGTCTCCGCCACCGTGTGGGCAGTCGCGAAACTCACCGGCCTCGACGACATGATCGGCTGGCTGGGCAAGGTGGGGTCGGTCCTCTACCTCGGGCTGACCGCCGCGGTGGTGCTCGCGGTGACCTACGCCGGTCTCGCCGCGGCCCGCGTACCGGATGTCGTCGCGATCGGGCTGGCCGTACGCCGTCTGCTCGGCCGGTTCATCCCGGCGCTCGCCCCGCCGCCGCAGCCCGAACGTGAACAGTCACCGGCGATCACAGTTCAGTTTCCGCGCGTCACCGGCGACGAATCGCTCCCGTACTCTGGTCAGGTACAGGTGCTGCGCCGCTTCGACAGAGGTACCGCGACGTGGCAGTCGTACTCCGTACACTCCGGTGGCGCGATCGGCGCGACCCGGGATGTGCGCCCCATCCCCGAACGCGCGCCGGTACCGCGCGACATCAGATACCGCAGGAGAGGAGTCCGTCGCGTGAGTGACAGTGAGGTCGACACCACTGCTGCCACCGGGCCGCCCGCCGAGCCCCGAGCCGGCGACGCACCCACTCCACCGACCCCGACTCCCGCCGCCGAAACCGGTGCGGCCGACAGCGCGGCGAGCCCACGCCGCCGCGGACCACGCCTCATCCCCGGCGCTGCGGTCGCCGGCGGCCGGTACCGACTGCTCGAGCAGCACGGCGGCACCCGCGGTCTGCAGTTCTGGCGGGCCCAGGACATCAACCTCGACCGCGAGGTCGCGCTGACCTTCGTCGACGCCGAGCAACTCGCACCGCCGCCCGAGCGTGGTCAGGCCGCCAAGATGTCCGATCAGGGACCGCAGGCCGTGCTGTCGCGCACCCTGCGCCTGGGCCAGATCAACTCCGACGGGGTGGCACGGGTCCTCGACGTCGTCCGCGGATCGTCGGGCGGCATCGTCGTCGCCGAATGGGTGCCCGGATCGTCCCTGGCGGATGTCGCCGGGTCGGGACCGTCGCCGATCGGCGCCGCGCGGGCCGTCCGATCACTCGCCGCGGCCGCCGAGATCGCCCACCGCTCCGGTGGCGCGCTGTCCATCGACCATCCCGACCGCATCCGCATCAGCCACGACGGCAATGCCGTGCTCGCGTTCCCCGGCACCCTCGCCGGGGACGACAAGGCGTCCGATGTCCGCGGCCTCGGGGCCGTGCTGTACGCGCTCCTGCTCAACCGCTGGGCGCTCGATCCCGCGGACGGGTCCCGGCTGATCACCACCGCCGACACCACCGAGCCCGTGGGTGGGATCCCCGTGGCCACACCCGGTGAGGACGGACAACCGGTCGAGCCGCGGCTCAGCAAGCCCGACATCCCGTTCGAGATCTCGGCGGTCGCGGCGCGCGCGCTCGACGGTTCCCGCGGGATCCGTACCGCGGCCACGGTGCAGCACGTCCTCGATCAGGCCACGGTCGTCGACCTGAACACCGACATGTTGCCCGCCATCACCGACGCCGACGCCCCGCAGCCGGTGAGCGTGGCGCCCCGACTGGGTGCCGGTGGCGACGCGAAGCCACCGCGCCGCAACCTGGCGCTGCTCATCGGGGCCGGACTCCTCGCCCTGTTCATCGTCATCGCGCTGATCGTGGGTGCCACCAACATCTTCGGCGGCAGCAGCGGCTCGAGCGACATCGACTCGATCCTCACCACGACCGAGCCCTCGCCTCCGCCCGGCGCCCAGCCGCCGCCGACGCCCGCGGCCCCGGCGGCCCCGCAACCCATTGCGCTGCAGTCGGTCTCGGTCGTCGACTTCTCCGCGCAGACACCGGACAACTCGGCGAACGTACGCAACGTGATCACCGGCGCCGCCCCGCCGTGGCAGACCGACAACTATCGCGGGCGTCCGGACTTCGGCGGGCTCAAGCCGGGGCTGGGCCTCATGTTCGACCTCGGAGCGGAACGCCCGGTGCGGTCGGTCACCATCGAGAGTCCGACGCCCGGGATCAGCGTCGAGATCCGTACGTCGCCGTCGGCGCGTCCGGCGTTCGCCCGGACGACGACGGTGGCGTCGGGTCAGGTGGACCAGGCGTCCACCACGATTCCGATCGCCCAGCCGCCGACCACCCGCTACGTCATGGTCTGGCTCACGAGCCTGCCGAGTTCGGGAAGCGGCTATCAGGCCGAGATCTCGCGCGTCACGATGGCCGGCTGACGCACCGGTCGAGCACCTGACCGCGCCCCGCGATTATCGGCGCGTGCAACTCGAGGTCCGAGTTACGACCAACGAGTATGAACGACGACGGCACTCGCGTACGAGCGGGTCATGACGCAGATCCATCGGCGCGGTCTCCTGTACCGCTGCCCTCGACACCAGTGTCGAAATCCGCAGACACCGCGAGTGCGAAGAGCGCTCGACTGCCCGAACTCCGGCTCGAACACCTGGTCCGAGAGGCGACACGCCTGTTTCAGGAGTTCGGCTACCGCAACGTGAGCATGGAACAGATCGGTGCGACGGTCGGACTGACCGGGCCTGCGTTGTACCGACATTTCCCGTCCAAGCAGGACATCCTCGCGCAGGCGTTGACCGCGCAGGTGCGGACCGTCAGCCGGTTCATGGCCGATGCGCAGGAGCGCGGTGGCACTCCCGAGGAGCAAATCGGGTTGTTCTTCGACGCATTGGGTGACATGACCGCGCATCGAGATGTCTCCATCCTCTGGAACCGCGAACGATTGCACCTGGAGCGATCGGGCCTGTCCGAGTTGAATCGCTCCTTCGGGGGACTCGTGGACACGCTGGCGGCGAAGATCAGCGCCGCCCGACCCGCGGTCGACCCGGCGGGCGCGGAACTACTCGCGACCGCTGTCCTCAGTGTGTACTCGAGCACGGCCCGGATGCGTGGCTCACTGTCGGCCAAGCGCCTCATGCAGGTCCAGCGGGCGCTCACGGACTCGATTCTCGACTGTGACCTGGCCACGGCTCCTGTTGTGGTGGGGACAGATGACGCACGATCACGTCGAAGTCCGATCGCCCGACGCGAACGAATCCTCGACGCCGCGACCGAGTTGTTCTTCGTACGCGGCTTCCGGAACGTTCGTATCGACGAGATCGCCGCCCACGCGGGCGTCTCGGTGGCGACCGTCTATCACGAGCACGCAGGGAAGACCGAGATCTTGTGGACGGTCATCCGTCGAGGCATCGAAGGCTTGTTGGGGACGTCGATCGCGGCACTCGACGGAGCCGCCGCCGGTGACACGCTCGACGTGCTCCTGCGCGTGTTCGTCGACTACTCGCTGGGCCCCAATGGGCGGGTGCTGGCCGTGGCAGTTCGGGACGCGGTGTATCTACCGGAAGCCGACCAGATCTCTCTCGGCCGCACCACCTCGGACTACTCCGCCGAGTGGACCACTGCCATCCGTGTGCGTACGCCCAGCCTGTCACAGGCCGATGCCAAGGCTCTGGAGCAGGCTCTGGCCGGGTTCGCCGGCCACGTGATCTCGTCCCCCGAGCTCCGCTCTCGGCCGGGCATCGACGGGCAATTGAGGAAACTGGCATACGCCATCCTGATACCGCGCGCCCGTATCTGACCGTGACGGTTCCCTCGGCCGCCCTACGGTACTCACGCGACAGCCTGACACGCGAGAAGGGTAGGACCGACCCGGGGGCCTCGGGCGCTTCGCCGTTCTCGGGGCGACGGTGGTGGCAGCAGGGCTCGGATACCTGTTCGCGGCAGACTCAGATGCACGCACCAGATTGCGTGAGTTGAGGTCTGGCTCATGAGCTTGGCTATCAGACGGGCGGTGCTCGGCATCCAGACCGCGCTCATCTCACTCGTCACGACGATCGGCACAGTGACCGCATATGGCGCCCGACCGACCTCGCCCTTGAGGTCGCTCCGTCAGATGCGTTCCGAGGATGCGCCAGTCTTCCCCGCCACCTGCTCTCCGACCAGGTCGCGTGGCGTCCATCCCGGCGGCCCGAAGACGTAGCCGAGGCGGGCGCGCCACGTCGACGCACCGCGCACATCCCGCGCGATCGCCGCATATTCGTGCGTCTGCAGTCGCAGGATGTTGTATGTGTCCACCGGTTTGGTCAGGCCGTAGCGGGGCCGGCGGATCTCCGGAGCGAACGTGCCGAACATCCGGTCCCACAGGATGAAGACCCCGCCGTAGTTGCGGTCGAGGTACTCGGGGTCGCAGCCATGGTGTACCCGATGATGCGACGGTGTGTTGAGCACGAATTCGACGGGTGCCCACAGTTTTCCGATCCGCTCGGTGTGAATCCAGAACTGGTAGATGAGATTCAGCGAGTAGGCGGCGAACACCAGTGCGGGCGGGATGCCGAGGAGCGGTAGGGGGATCCACATCAGCACCGCGGCGCTGATGTTCCACTTCTGCCGCAGCGCCGTCGCGAAGTTGAAGTACTCGCTGGAGTGATGGGCCTGATGGGTCGCCCACACCAGGCGGACCCGATGCGAGACGCGATGACTCCAGTAGAAGAGGAAGTCCACGCCCAGGAAGGCGATCATCCACGTGTACCACTCGTCCGCGGGCAGCTGCCACGGGGCGACATAGGCGAACAGCACGCTGTACAGCAGGAGTCCGAGGAATTTCCAGAAGGCGCTGGTCGCGATCGACACCAGTCCCATCGAGACGCTCGAACGCGC
This sequence comes from Gordonia sp. BP-119, assembly GCF_016924115.1. NCBI lineage: Bacteria > Bacillati > Actinomycetota > Actinomycetes > Mycobacteriales > Gordoniaceae > Gordonia > Gordonia sp. BP-119. The sequence goes on along the minus strand of NZ_JAFFZF010000018.1, from coordinate 1,201 downwards.
GTCCCGCGAGTCGTAGGCGCCCGGCGGCGCTGTCTCGGTGTGATCGTGCTCGAGTTTGGCCGCGGCGAACCACTCGATGGCCAGCAGGGTGACGAAGAACGGGATCGCGAGCACGGTCGGCTCACGCATCGGCTCCGGCAAGAACTCCAGCACGATTGTCCCCTCACAGCGATATCTGACACGATGCCATGTCACTTACTTCTGACAAGGTAACGTGTCAGAATATCTGCTGTAAAGACCCGGGAGGGAGCTCGCGTGACAGCCGTGCCGGACCCGACCCCGTCGACGCCGACCCCGCCCGGACGACGCTATGGCGGAGCCGACCCGACGCAGCGGCGCGAACGCCGTCGCGCCGCCCTGATCGCGGCCGGGCTCGACGCCTTCGGAACCGACGGATACGCGAACGTGTCGGTGAAGGGGATCTGCGACCTCGCCGGACTGACGCAGCGATACTTCTACGAGTCCTTCACCGACCGCGCCGCCCTGCTCGTCGCCGTGTACGACGACTGCGTCGACTTCGTCCGGGCGGCGACCGTCGATGCCGCAGCGGAGATCGCCGGCGCCGCCCCCGGATCATCGGACTCGGCGGAAGGCGTTGCCGCCGAGCATGTTCCGAAGGTCACACGAGCGGCTCTCGGGGCGTTCATGTCCTGCCTCGCCGACGATCCCCGGCGCGCGCGTGTGATGCTCGTCGAAGTGGTGGGTGTGTCCCCGGAGATCGAGCGGGTCCGCATGCGCGCGATCCACGACTGGGCCGCGCTCATCCTGGCACTCGCTCGTGGCTCGCGACCGACGTCGGACCGCGAACGGCTGGCGTCGGTGGGCCTGGTCGGAGCAGTCACCCAGCTTCTCGTCGACTGGTACGTCGCCGGTGCGGGGGAGGCCGACGCGGAACGCTACGCGCTCGACGAGATCCTCGACGTCTGTGTGGAGCTCTTCGTCGCCGCCTATGGCCGGCTTCTGACCTGACCCTTCGAGGCTGCTCCCATATCCGCAAGAACTACAGAACCGCTGCTGTGTGGGGTCAAATCGATGCCCTCCCTTTGCTCCCTGAGGTGCGAGGAGCGCAAGCGACGAGCCACGAAGACATCCCAGGGGTGCAAGGTGTCAAGCGGCGAGGTTGGCGCGGTGGTTCCAGGCGGTGTGTTCGTTGTAGAGGGTGCGGTGTTTGAGGCAGCCGTGGAGGATGCCGATGAGCCGG